>NZ_JARVRU010000005.1:0-41255 GCF_030209535.1 Lysinibacillus sp. fls2-241-R2A-57 | reverse complement strand
CATCGGACGCCCCCTGGAAAGCGCCCAGTCGGAACGGAAATCAACCACACGTTTTAGTGAAGAGCCCAAATTATACAAAAACAGCAAAATCCCTCTATCAATATTTAAGAAAAAATAACTTTTTAAATTACCTATCGGACATTTACCAATCTCTTTTTCTTGATAAATAATAGATTACAGTGTAAGGTGCAAACTTTACACTAATAGCCACGGGGCGGTCTTAGTAATGGAAGATAATCGATTCGCAACACATATGAACTGGGATTACAGCAAGTGTCATAAAAAATGTTGTCATGAAATGGAAAAATACTCTAGTAGATTCAGCCATAACTGTAAAGATTGTATTTGCCATCAATTAAGAAAATTAGAAGTCCCAACTAGACTAGACATCTTTTCCTTGGTGTGACATTCATTGCCTTCGACCCACAAAATTGTTGTGCAACTTTCCTAGAAACAACTTCAATAATTCTAACAATTGATTGCAATAAGATTGATGCTATTCGCAGAATTGCTTAGAAACTATTAAAGGGTTAGTTCCAAGTGAAACATCACTTGGAGCTAACCCTTTTTTTAGTATTGTCATTTTAGATTTACAGTAGTAAAAAACTCAAGCTTTAAAAGGCTTCATGTTTACATTCCGGACATTTACCATAAATCTCAAATTTATGATTTTCAATTTCATAGTCTGGTAGTTTTTCTCCGAGCATTTCCATAGGACAAAGATTTAGCTCCTTGACATTGCCACAATCCATACAAATAAAATGATGGTGATGATGTTCAGACTCGCAATGCATACGGAAATTTCGCTCCCCAGATAACTCCGTTTCATCCAGTATTCCAAGCTTCACAAACGTTGCTAGGTTGCGATAAATTGTATCAAAACTCATACCAGGAAAATCTTTTTTTAAAACATCCAATAAGTCACGAGCTGTTAGATATTTATCTGTTGCTGCAAACATATCTAAAATTAACTCCCGCTTATCTGTTTTTTTATAGCCGTTCTTTTTTAAAATTTCCCACGCTTTCGAAACATTCACTAAGCAACCTCCTCTTGTTTTGCAGTTATTTTAAATACTACTTTCTTCCCTAGAATAACTAGCAACAAAATGAAGATGGAAGTGACGACAATTGTACCACCAGGCGCTAAATCCAGATAAAAAGCACTGACAAGACCTATTAACACAGCTGCTTCCCCAAAGACAATCGCATAGATAATCGTTTGCTTAAAGCCCTTTGCCAACCGCATGGCAGCAGCCACTGGTAATGTCATTAGTGACGACACAAGCAAAATACCAACTATACGCATACTTGCAGCAATAACTAGTGCTGTCACAACCATAAATAAGAGATGAATCCAACGTGCAGGTAGACCGCTAGCTTTTGCATATTCCTCGTCAAACGATAAAACAAAAAGCTCCTTAAAAAATAACAACAAAAAGATAATAACAACGGCAGCAATTCCTACCACTACCCATAAATCCTGACGTGACACAGCTGATACCGAACCAAATAAATAGCTCATTAAATCCGTGCTAAAGCCACTTGCAAGCGAAATAAATATAGCACTAATCCCAATCCCACCTGACATAATAATTGGAATGGCAAGCTCTTCATAGTGCTTATATAAACGTCTAAGACGCTCAATTAAAATCGAACCGCTGACAGAGGCAATGATGCCTAAATAAATTGGATTTAGCATGGCCAAGGCCGGGACAGATTGACTGATATATAAGCTACCCGCTATACCTGCGAGTGTCACATGTGACAAGGCATCTGCAATAAGTGACAGCCTGCGAACAACAATAAAAACACCTAGCAGTGGTGCCAATATGCCAATTAATATTCCCGAGAAAAAGGCATTTTGTAAAAATTCATAGTTAAAAATTGCTTCAATCATTGTGCCTTCTCCTTCTAGTGAATCTTTCTCACAGAATGGCCATACCAAGCATCAAGCGCATCCTGAGAAATTGTATCAAATTCATTTTTGTAACCATGGAAGTGTATAGTTTGATTTAAACATGCTACATGGCTGATACGGTTCGATACTGTATCGACATCATGTGTAACAAGAATCATTGTAATTCCCTGTTCCCGATTCAATTTGACCAGCATATCATAAAATGACTGTACATTCTCATGATCAATGCCGACAGTTGGTTCATCTAATATTAGTAGCCTCGGTTCACTGACTAAGGCTCTTGCAATGAAGACACGTTGCTGTTGCCCACCGGATAATTCACCAATATTACGATTCATAAAAGCTTCCATTCCAACAGCTTTTAATGCTTCAAGTACTTTTCCTTTTGCATCTCGTCCAGGTTTTTTAAATAGCCCTAATTTTTTAGTTAATCCGCTTTTTACTACCTCTTGGACGGTTGCTGGAAATCCTGAATTGAAGGCATTGGATTTTTGTGACACATACCCTATCCATTCACGATGCTTAAAAGTTGCACTTGGTTCACCAAATAATTTTATTTCTCCAGACATTGGTCTTAATAATCCTAAAATAATTTTTAATAATGTCGATTTCCCAGAACCATTTGGACCGAGAAGTGCTAAAAAATCTCCCTCTTCTACACGGAAAGAGATATTTTTTAATACTTGTGTATAGTCATATTGAAATGACACGTTTTCAATTTCAATAAATGCTTTTTTCATGCACGATCGCTTCTTTCTAATTCAAAATCATTACGATTTACAAATTGTAAGTATAAATGAAAGTACCGTTTTTGTAAAGAAAATTATCAGCCGTGTTGATTAGGAAAAAAATAGGTTTATTATAAAGGCTTTTTCTCGTTGCTATTTTGCTAATATATTCCTATTTGAAATCAGCCGATTTGAATTAATTCAAATGTATAAAAATGGCTAATCAACATACCTGGAAAATTAGTTTGCTTTTATGTGTCTAATATTGTGGTCTTTTCGCTTAAACAAAGATTTTATTATTTATTTGAACCGCGCTCAAATTAAATTGTAATAGGCATTGATTCTAACACTTTTAAAGTAAGGGTTTTCATTGTTGTCACGGCGTTCACAAGAAGGATTTCGTTTCAAAGAAACTAAAAAACTTTAAAAGGGGGATTGGCTTTGAGTATTCAATTTTTACAGCAATTAGCACAAAGTAGTGATAAAGAAGTTGTTGCCATTGCTCGTGCCGAAGGATTTGAAATTACAACTTCTGAAGTAAAAAAACTTCGACCTTATTTGGAGCAATTCTCATTTACTTGGCTCTTTTTAGGTATTCCGAAAGATATACTTGTAGAGGTTGAAGCTGTTTTAGGTAGAAAGCGTTCTAGACAGCTTATCGCACTATTTACAAAATAATAGAAAATAGCCCGATAATCAGTATTTATGCAAGCTGATTTCGGGCTATTTTTTTATCCTCTTAGAGCATCGATTAACTCAGGTTTAAACTCTCCATTACGTAGCATCTCTATTTCATGTTTATAAGGAGCCGATTTTGATTTGGCATCACTATTTAATGCGACAAATGGTGTTTCTAGGATTTTAGGAATCTCCATTAATTGTGGATGATGTACAATATATTTTAAGGCGTCAAAACCAATATGACCGAAGCCAATATTTTCGTGACGGTCTTTTCCTGCACCACGAACATTTTTTGAATCATTGATATGCAAGACTTTGATACGATCTACACCTATTAATTTATCAAACTCATTTAATACGCCATCAAAATCCTCGACAATATTGTAACCCGCATCATGTGTATGACAAGTATCAAAGCATACTGAAAGACGCTCATTATGTGTCACACCATCAATAATTTTGGCAAGCTCTTCAAAGGAACGACCACATTCAGTTCCCTTCCCCGCCATCGTCTCTAATGCGATTTGTACTGGGTAGTCCTGTGATAATACTTCATTTAAGCCTTCAATAATCTTAGCAATACCTGCGTCCGCTCCGGCACCAACATGTGCACCCGGATGCAATACAATTTGTGTTGCTTCCAAAGCCGCTGTACGTTCGATCTCAGATTGCAAGAAATCTACACCCAGACGGAAAGTTTCAGGCTTTTCTGTGTTCGCAATATTGATAATGTATGGAGCATGGACAACAATATTTGTCATGCCATGCTCTTTCATGTGTAGTAAACCGTTCATAATATTAAGGTCAGCAATTGCCTTACGACGAGTGTTTTGAGGTGCTCCTGTATAAATCATAAAGGTATTTGCCCCATACGAAAGAGCTTCTTTACTTGACCCGAGCATCATTTCTTTTCCACTCATCGAAACATGTGATCCAAGTAGCATTTGAATGCCTCCTTATTTTTTACCGCGAGCTTTTATGCGACGTTCACGCTTTTTAATTTTTTCCATTTCCCATTTCATATTACGTTTGTAGCCTGGTTTTACTTTTTTCGGCTTACGAACTAATGATTTGGCTTTCGCATCGATTTCATTTTCCTGCTTCACACGATTTTTACGTGCATGACGCTCTTTTAATTCAGTCCATTCGCCATTTTTCACGTCTTTTTGAACAAATGGAATGCCCATTTTCTCAACACGTACTACTGCATCCTCATCTGATGGCTCAAACAATGTGATAGCAGTTCCTTTATTACCTGCACGGGCTGTACGTCCTACACGGTGAACAAAGAATTCTAAGTCCTCTGGAATTTCGTAGTTAATGACATGTGAAATTCCTTGAATATCGATACCACGCGCTGCAAGATCTGTTGCAACGATATATTGATAATCCAAATCTCGAATTTGCTTCATCATCTTCTTACGATCACGCGGACTTAAATCACCATGTATTTGACCACAGCGAATCCCGTTTTCATTTAAGTAGCCTGCAACGTGCTCTGCAGTTTTACGTGTGTTAGTGAAAATGACAGCTAAAAATGGATTGATCCCTTCAATAACTTCCAACAAACGTTTGTTTCGTGATTTAGAACGCACTGGTACAAGTACAAAGTCAATTCCTTCTGCGACCGGGCGTTTATCGTTCATATGGATATGAACAGGTGCTTCCATATATTTTTTTAAGAAAGGCTGAAGCTTTTCTGGAATTGTTGCTGAGAATACAAACATTTCAAGCTTTTCAGGCATTTGAGAGGCAAAGCCGTCAATCTCCTCTATAAAGCCCATATCAAATGCTAAATCTGCCTCGTCGACAACTAAAATTGGCGCCGTATGCACAAATAACGCTTGCTCTGTAACAAGATCACGAATACGTCCTGGTGTCCCAACAACAATTTGTGGTTGCGTTTTTAACTTATCGATAGAGCGTTGTTTGTCCGTACCCCCAATAAATAGTTTCGCTTGAATAGTTGTTCCTTCTATTAATTGATTTAACGCATCAAAAATCTGTTGAGCAAGCTCACGTGTAGGTGACGTAATAATAGCTTGCACTTCCTGCTTGTCGGGATTAATACGTTGCACAATTGGAATTAAGAAACTATGTGTTTTTCCTGTTCCTGTATGTGCCTGCCCGATTGCACTCTTCCCTTTTAGTAGTAGCGGAATGATTTCCTTTTGAATTGGCGTTGGTTCTGTGAAGCCAAGTTTTGCAATTGCGTCCTGCAAAAATGGCTGAAAATTATAATCAGTATATTTTGACATAATTCGTTCCTCCTAACATCTTTCTCATTGTATCATGATTCAACTTTTAGGTATATTAACGTCCTATTATCTTAAGCATGAACATTATTTTATTCTTTAATCATAGCTGTAGCGAAGCCCTTATCAAAGTTACTCGAAATGCTGTTAATATGCAATAAAAAAAAGCGCTCAGTTCAGGCAAACGCTACTCTTGATTGCATAAAGCTGTATGATATTTTAATCGTAAGACCTCAATATTCCCATTTTGTGAGGAGCGTCAAAACCGTCTCGTTCTATGGTGAGCTTCCAATATAATGTAGTCTAGATCTTTTTAGTATGTTAAACATAGCTTTAATACTATTTTGATTCAGTTTGCTACTCAGAATAATGATGAGGAATCGTTTATTTTTCATGGAGAGTGGTGATTCCTGTGGGATGAACTTGCGCGGAAAAGCCCTATTTGGAGTGAAAATCAATCTTTGTTTTTTGATACACTTTATCAAGTATGTTGATTAGGAAAATATAGGTTTATTACAGACTGATAAAAGGATTTTTTTGTTGTTTTTTTGCTAATCAGCCTCTTCAAATGTATAAGCTGAAATGCTGATGAAAAAAGTTAAGAATTAGTATATTTTATGTCAATTAATCGATAACTAATGATTTGAATAATTACCATATGTTACGATAAAAATGTAAGATATTAGAGGAGGTTGATTTATCATGAAAGCAGCAAGATGGTATAAAGCAAAAGACATCCGAGTAGAAAACATTGAAGAACCAGTAATTGCCTCAGGAAAAGTGAAAATCAAAGTACATTGGACAGGAATTTGTGGAAGTGATTTACATGAATACGCAGCTGGCCCAATCTTTATTCCAGTGGAACAACCTCATTATGTAAGTAAAGATATTGCGCCAATTGTTATGGGACATGAGTTCTCTGGTGAAGTAGTAGAAATTGGTGAAGGTGTTACAAAAGTACAAATTGGTGATCCTGTAGTTGTAGAACCTATTCTTGCATGTGGCGAATGTGCTGCTTGTAAAAAAGGGAAATATAATATTTGTAAGCACCTAGGATTCCACGGTCTTTCTGGCGGTGGCGGAGGTTTCTCTGAATATACAATGGTAGATGAAAAAATGGTACATAAAATGCCTGAGGGGCTTTCCTATGAACAAGGTGCACTAGTTGAACCAGCAGCAGTAGCATTACATTCAGTTCGTCAAAGTAAATTAAAAGCAGGTGATAAAGCAGCAGTCTTTGGAACAGGTCCAATCGGTCTTCTTGTTATCGAAGCATTGCGTGCTGCTGGAGCAGCTGAAATTTACGCTGTAGAACTTTCAGCAGAGCGTGCTGCCAAAGCTTTAGAGTTAGGCGCAACAGCAGTTATTAATCCTCAAGACGAGGATGCGGTCGCCCGCCTACATGAATTAACTAATGGTGGCGTAGATGTTGCATTTGAAGTAACAGGTGTCCCTGTAGTATTACAACAAGCAATTGATTCAACAACATTCGAAGGTGAAACAATTATCGTTTCTATTTGGGAAACTGATGCTTCTATTCTGCCTAACAATATCGTACTGACAGAGCGTTCTGTAAAAGGTATTATTGCTTATCGTGATATTTTCCCAGCAGTTATGGAATTAATGAAACAAGGTTACTTCCCTGCTGAAAAACTTGTTACGAAACGAATTGCTCTTGATGAAGTCGTAACAGAAGGCTTCGATGCACTTATGAAAGAGCGCAACCAAATTAAAATCCTTGTAAATTCACAAGCGTAAAATAAAGTCAGGTAGAGAAAATAAAGACACTTTTCTCTACCTGTTTTTGATTTGTTAACTCTCATAACGTACGGTTGATTTCCGTTCCGACTGTTCGACTCCAATCAACTTTTCATGTCCTACGTTTTAACATATGACATCACAACTTTTATTGATGAGCCTCATTTCCCTCCATTTTTTTCATAATATCTAGATTGGCCATAAGGAAGTTCACCTTATTTTCGCCAAAAACTCCAAATGACCGTTTTTCCGTATTTGCCTCTATAATTTTTTCAATCTCTTCCTCAGAGAGCCCACTTGCTTGGGCAATACGTTTTACTTGTATTTGTGCAGCTTTTACACTGATATGGGGATCTAACCCTGAACCTGAAGCAGTCATTAAATCAGCAGGTATGTCTTGTCGTTTTACGGTTGGGTTTGCTACTAAAAACTTCTCGATATCTGCTTCTATTCTCTTCTTCAATTCCGGATTAGATGGTGCATAGTTAAAAGTTCCAGAGCTTACACCGCTATAATTCACCTGGCCATTTTCATCTGGTATCGTATCCTCTTTTGTATAAACATTGTAATTGACGGATGAAACACGTCCCGAGAAGTACTCAGGCGCTGTAAAAGCTTGACCTATTAATTCTGAACCAACTGCTTCACCGTCGATTTCTATTAAACTGCCATTTGCTTGATGATGAAATAACCCTTGAGCTAATGCAGTCACAGCAAACGGGTATATAAAACCACATAGAACGAACATTGTTATTGTGATCAATAATGCTTGCTTTGAGTTCTCAAAAAATTTTCGCATGTACCTTCCTCCTATAAACCAAACGTCCGGAATAGTGGCCCAACTAGTAAATCGATTAACTTAATGCCAATAAACGGAGCTATTATTCCACCTACTCCATAAATAAGTAAGTTTTTATTTAATAATTTTGCAGCACTCATTGGCTTATATTTTACGCCTTTCATTGCAATTGGAATTAGCAATGGAATGATGATCGCATTAAAAATTAATGCAGAAATAATTGCGCTTGAAGGTGAATTGAGCTTCATAATGTTTAATGCACTCATCTCAGGTACAGCGACCATTAGCATAGCTGGGATAATGGCAAAATACTTTGCAATATCATTAGCAATACTGAAAGTCGTTAGTGCTCCCCGAGTCATTAGTAATTGTTTCCCAATCTCTACAACTTCAATAATTTTAGTTGGATTTGAATCTAAATCAACCATGTTTGCAGCTTCCTTCGCTGCATTCGTACCTGAGTTCATAGCAAGCCCTACATTCGCCTGTGCCAATGCTGGCGCATCATTCGTACCGTCACCAGTCATAGCTACCACTTTCCCTTGCGCCTGCTCATCTTTAATGACTTGAATCTTGTCTTCCGGCTTACTTTCTGCAATAAAGCTGTCCACTCCCGCTTCCTTTGCGATAGATGCTGCAGTAAGTGGGTTATCTCCTGTACACATGATCGTTTTAATACCCATTGCACGAAGCTGCTCAAAGCGTTCCTTAAGTCCTGCCTTGACGACATCCTTTAAGTAAATAACACCTAAAATTTTGTCGTTTAACGTTACTACAAGTGGTGTCCCACCAACAGAAGATACTTGATGGATCAGCTGTTCCAAATTTGCAGGAATACTATAACCTGCTTTCATACTTTCTTTTTTTATCGTATCGTAGGCTCCTTTTCGAATTTTTGTGCCATCCTTCATATCCAATCCGCTCATCCGTGTCTGTGCAGTAAATGGAATATGTTCACTTGACTTGATAATGTTTTCTTCACCGCCTGTATTTACTCCTAATTCGCAAGCAAGTGACAAAATAGATTTTCCTTCAGGTGTATCATCTGTTAAGGAACTAAGCCATGCAGCTCGGATTAACTCTTTACTTTCTACGCCTGTTACTGGCAGAAATTCAGCTGCCATACGATTTCCATAAGTAATCGTTCCTGTTTTATCTAAGATTAATGTATCCACGTCTCCACACGCCTCTACGGCTCTTCCAGACATCGCTATTACATTAAACTGTGTAACCCTATCCATTCCCGCAATTCCGATCGCCGACAATAATCCACCAATCGTTGTAGGAATTAAACAAACTGTCAAGGCAATTAACGTTGCGATAGAAATCGGTACATTTAAATAAGTTGTCATTGGATACAGTGTCACAACAACTAATAAGAAAATAATTGTTAAGCTTACTAAAAGTGTATTGAGCGCTACTTCATTTGGCGTTTTTTTACGACTAGCTCCTTCGATGAGCGATATCATTTTATCTAAAAATGATTCACCAGGCATTGAGGTAATTTCGATCATCAGCCAATCACTCGTAACCGTCGTACCACCTGTAACTGATGAAAAATCACCGCCCCGCTCCTTTACAACTGGTGCAGATTCACCCGTTATCGCAGATTCATCTACGGTAGCAATTCCATCAATGACTTCTCCATCGTTTGGAATAACCTCTCCTGCCTGAACTAAAACGATATCGCCCTTTTTTAACTCATGCGCCTGTTTAAATATTTCAGAGCCATCACTAAGCAGAACACGAGCCTGTGTCACTGTTTTCGTCTTTTTTAAAGTTTGAACCTGTGCCTTCCCTCGTCCTTCAGCAATCGACTCAGCAAAATTAGCAAATAGAATGGTTACAAAAAGAATAACGGCGACGATCGCATTATACAATCGGTCATGTTCCCCTACTTCGTTCCCAAATATGTTAGGAAATAGGGTTAATAACAGGACAAACATAAACCCTATCTCTACTACAAACATAACAGGATTTTTCACCATATATACTGGGCTAAACTTCTTTAAAGCGTCTATCATCGAGCTTTTAAACATTTTGCCCGTAATAAAACTTTTTCTTGCAGTTTCCATAAGTGTCTCTCCTTATTAAAAATCAATTTCGCCTTGGCGTAATTGTGCTGTCGCTACGTTAGCACTTTGCTTTCGCACAGAAAACATTCGTTGTTGCCGCTACGTTAGCACTTCGCTGTCGCTACAGATAACAATGCGTCCGAAGGCTCTTCAACCACAACCGCAACATCTTACCGCATTAACAGGCGGGATTCTTAAGTTGAAGGAAGATAAAGTTGTAAGTGCTCTGTAATTGGCCCAAGAGCTAATGCTGGTAAAAATGTAAGAGCACCAATCATTAAAACGATAGCAACAAGTAAAAATGTAAAAATAGTATTATCCGTTTTCAATGTTCCCACCGAATCACTATGAAACATCTTTTTAGCAAGTAGAGACGCTATAGCTAGTTGAATAATAATCGTCAAATAACGTCCAAAGAACATGGCAAGACCTGTCGTCACATTCCAAAATGTTGAGTTGTCAGCTAATCCTTCAAACCCTGAGCCGTTGTTTGCAGAGGCCGATGCAAATTCATAGAGAACCTGCGATAAACCATGTGCACCTGGATTCGTTATGCCCGCTACTCCTGCTGTTGTTGCAACTGCAAGTGCTGAAAATAATAGAATAATAGCAGGGTGGATCAATATACAAAGGGCAATTAGCTTCATTTCCTTCTCTTCAATTTTCTTGCCTAAAAACTGAGGTGTTCGACCAATCATTAAACAAGCGATGAAAATTGTCAGTAACACATACATCATCATGTTCATCAGGCCGACTCCCTTGCCTCCAAACACAACATTTAGCATCATATTGAACATCGGTACAAGACCACCAAGCGGCGTTAACGTATCATGCATATTGTTAACAGATCCCGTTGTAAAAGCAGTAGTCACTGTTGTAAATAATGCTGATTGTGCTACCCCAAAGCGCATCTCTTTTCCTTCCATACTTCCAAGCTCCTGCGAAATTCCGAGCTCACTAATGATTGGATTACCTGCTTTCTCTGCTACATACACAGTCGTAAGTCCGACTAGGAACAACACTCCCATTGCCACAAAAATGGATAGCCCCTGTTTTCCAAATATAGTTTTCTTTTTTCTATAGGCGACCATTAAACTAAATGCAACTACACAAGCACCTGGTAATAACATCATAGATAGCATTTCCACAATATTAGAAATGACCGTTGGATTTTCAAAAGGCGTCGTTGAATTCGCTCCATTAAAACCACCACCATTAGTGCCTATATGCTTGATGGATTCAAGAGAAGCTACAGGTCCAAGGGCAATATCTTGTGATTTACCTTCTATTGTTTGGACAGTTTTATTCGCACTTAAGGTTTGCGGAGAACCTTGAGCTACTAAAATAATGGCAACAACAATAGATAGAGGCATTAACACACGTGTAATAACACGAACGAAATCCACAAAGAAATTCCCTATAGTGTCAGTTTTAGCAACTAGACGACGGCAGAACGCCATACACGCGGCATAACCAGTAGCTGCAGATGTAAACATCATAAAGATAATGACTAACATTTGTGATAAATAACTGAGTCCTGATTCGCCACTATAATGTTGAAGATTCGTGTTCGTCATAAATGAAATAATAGTATTAAATGAAAGTGTTGATTCCATATTGTCAATATTATTTGGGTTTAAAAACAGCATCGCTTGAATGCGTAATAGAATATATCCAATAAACACCATAAAAGCATTTGAAAGAATTAATGAAAGTACATACTGTTTACCAGTCATATCGACTTGTTTAATGCCGCATAACTTATAAATAACAGCATCAAATCTATCCATAATTGGATCAAGCCATGTTTTTTGATGCATCGTCACCCGAAATAGATAGTGACCAGTTAAAATAACGAGCGGTAAATAAATGATTAATACAATGGCGATTTGCCACATACTGTAGTACCTCCTACCAGCCTATTAATATTTTTCAGGATATAGTAATGCATGCCCTAGATAACCGAAAAGGAATACAAGTACAATCCCCATAAAAATCCACATTTTCATTCCTCCTTACTTCTCTTCTACTAGCTTGAAGCACCAAGCGGTTAACGCATAAAGACATGCAAAGCTTATAATGAGTAAGCCAATCATATAAAAGTCCATCAATCGAAACACCCCTCTTCCAATTAGGATGCTCTCATCATACTGACTTTCAAATTAATGTAGTGTTAGGAATTCGCTTTTTCTATTAAGAAACTATAAAGAGCGAAAATCTTAACACTTTCTTAATGGCAGATAACGCTATAATACAAATGAGGTGAAAGAGGATGGAAAATACACGTCCAACTCCAGAGACGTTTTTAGCGAGGCTTCAACAGGAGGAACAATATGTAGGAAAACTAAAGATCTTTCTTGGTTATGCTGCTGGAGTAGGTAAAACTTATGCAATGCTGGATGCAGCACATCAGGCAAAAAAACTTGGTAAAGATGTGGTAGTTGGCTATGTAGAGCCACATCCTCGCCCAGATACATTAGCTCTACTCGAGGGGCTTGAGCAAATCCCTATGAAAAAAATAAATTATAAAGGAAAAACTTTTCAGGAATTGGATATAGATGCGGTACTGCAGCGCAAGCCAGAAATTGTCCTTATTGATGAATTGGCACATACTAATGTTCCAACGATGCGGCACAAGAAACGCTTTGGAGATGTAGAGGAATTACTTGCAAAGGGTATTCATGTCTATACAACTGTAAACATTCAACACATTGAAAGTCTTCATGATTTAGTAGAAGAAATAACTGGCATAAAGGTACGAGAACGTATTCCAGATTATTTAATTGATCAAGCGGCACAAATAAAGATTGTCGATATTGAACCAGATGAGTTAATTCAACGCCTACAAGAAGGCAAAATTTATGTAAAACAACAAGTAGAAAAAGCGCTGCAATCTTTTTTTCGCAAACAAAATTTAGTATCCCTGCGTGAAATTGCACTACGGAGAGCTGCCGATACGATTAACTATAAGCAAGTAAATAGTAACGAATCTCCTAAACATCATGTACAAATCGAAGAGCATTTACTTGTTGGGATTAGTAGTTCTCCTACGAATGCTAAAGTTATTCGAACTACTGCAAGGCTTGCACAGGCATTACATGGCAAATTTACAGCTCTTTATGTACAAAACGTACAGGAGCATGATCGAAATAACGCAAATTCAGAACGACTTCAGCAGCATATGAAACTTGTTGAACAGCTTGGTGGCCATGTCGTAATTGTTCAAGAAGACGACGTAGCCGCTGCCCTGGCCAACTATGCACAAATTAGCGGTGTCACTAAATTAGTCATCGGTAGAACGAGCATGAGAAAAAAATGGTGGCGACCAAACGCAAAAATTAGCGATCGACTTAACGAATTTGTACCGAATTTAGCCATACACATAGTGCCAGATCAAGAAAATGAACAATTCTACTTCCCTAATGTGAAAAATAAACTGTCATTTGAATGGCTTGACTTATTTAAAATGGTCATAGTGTTTGGCATAGTATCGATTGTCGGGCTCTATTTCTACACAATTGGTGTAAGTGAATCGAACATCATTACGATCTATATTTTAGGTGTTTTAATTCTTGCCATTTGGTCATCAGGATGGATGATAAGCATCATTAGCTCCAGCATAGCCGTACTCCTTTTTAATTACTTATTTACAGAACCACGTTTTTCATTTGAGGCCTATCATCGCGACTATCCGATAACCTTTATGATCATGTTTCTATCAGGAGTAATTACAAGTAGCTTAACGAAAAAAATAAAGGAGCAAACCATTGTAGCAGTTCGTAAATCTTATCGAATGGAGGTGCTCCTTGATACAAATCGCAGACTTCAACATGCTAAATCTATCGAGGAAATTATTACTGAAGGCATGTCGCAAATCGTTAAGTTAGTAGAAAAACCAGTACAATTCTTTGAAATAGAAAATAATTTAATTGTGAAATCTACTTTTTTCAGTACTGAGAGCATGTCTAGCATTGAAAATAAAAAAATCGCGTCCCTTTTTAACAATCCGAATGAGCATGGTGTAGTAAGCTGGGTCATAAATAATAAGCATGTAGCAGGAGTGACCACTGATATATTTCCTGAAGTAAATGCCTATTATTTACCGGTTATTTCTAACGAGAGTGTTAAGGGCGTTATTGGCATTGCACTGTCAAAGCAATTACTATTACCCGCTTTTGAGCGTAATATTTTACATGCCATTATCAATGATTTTTCATTCGCACTCGATAAGTGGTATTTACAGAAACTCAATGAAGAAGTAGCTAGAGAAGCTGAACTGGAACAGATGCGAGCTAACCTTTTACGCGCAATCTCTCATGATTTAAGAACACCACTTACTGCTATTTCCGGAAATGCAGATATATTACTGACCAATGCATCGCAAATTCGAGATGATGAAAAAAACAAAATATATGAGGATATTTATAAAAATTCTAAATGGCTTGTACAAATGGTGGAAAACTTACTTGCTGTTTCTAAGTTAGAAGATGGACAACTTGCTTTAGAGATGCAATTAGAGCTTGTAGAAGATATTATTCAAGAGGCATTAACCCATGTCGTTTGTTTAAACAACACACATAAAATATCCTATCATATTGAACCAGAATTTTTACTCGCTGTAATGGATGCACGACTTATTATTCAAGTACTGATAAATATTATTGATAATGCATTGACCTACACACCATCAGGTAGTGTTATTACTATAACGGTTAAAGAATCTGATGGCTTAGCACAATTTAGCATTTCTGATGATGGACCTGGTATTGATGATGCTATAAAAAGCAACCTTTTTGAGCCATTTACAACAGGAAAAATACAGCGTAGCGATAGTCGAAGAGGTCTAGGATTAGGCTTAGCACTCTGTCAAACGATATTAAAATTACATGATAGTGAAATAACTGTTTCAGACAATAAACCTAAAGGAACGACTTTTACCTTTTCACTGAAAAAAAGTCCATTACCACAAGTTAGGCATGACATTTATTAAAAATATGTCGTGTATATAAGTTGATTGGATTGGAGAATGGGCAACTCCCTGGTCAGCGTCAAAGATGAGACCTTGGAGCGAGCCAGCAGAGGAACCTGTCGCTTCGCTTTCGCACAGTAAACATGTTGGCCCAAGCGCTCATCGGACGCCAAAAAAAAACGCCCAGTCGGAACGGAAATCAACCTCACGTTATGGTGATGCGCCAAAAAGGAGTAATGAAATTTGATGAATAAACGAATTCTAGTAGTAGAAGACGATGTAGCCATTGGCAATTTAATTAAAATGACGTTAGCAACGCAGCATTATGAATACGATATTGCACGAGATGGTAATAGTGCCCTACAAAAGGCTCTCGTCATGAAACCAGACGTTATTATTTTGGATTTAGGACTACCAGACATAGACGGTGTAGAGCTTATATCGAAAATTAGAAGCTGGACTCAAACTCCGATTATCGTTGTTAGTGCGCGTGGTGAAGAACACGATAAAATCAATGCATTAGATGCAGGTGCAGACGATTATGTCACAAAGCCTTTCAGTGTTGAAGAACTATTAGCCCGTATTCGAGTAGCCTTAAGAAGATTAACGTATGAACATCAGTTAGAAAATGAACCCTCTATCTTTGTAAATGGTCATTTACAAATAAACTACTTGGCAAATACTGTGTTTGTAAATGGAAAAGAAGTTCATTTGACGCCTATTGAGTATAAGCTATTAGTTATTTTATCAAAGCATGTCGGTAAAGTTTTAACGCACAACTTTATTTTAAAAGAAATTTGGCACAATGTACTACAATCGGATGTTCCAAGTCTTAGAGTTTTCATGGCCACACTTCGAAAGAAAATAGAGGACAATCCAGCTAATCCAAAGTTAATCCAAACACATGTCCGCGTTGGTTACAGAATGCTTCGTTGTCATGACGAAGAATAAGGGTCTGATCAAGCTTTAACCTCAACTTTTTATTGATAGATGTGATAAATAATGATACTATAATACTTGTTGATAATGATTATCAATCACAAGGAAGTAGGTAGATCTCATGAACCTTCATACTGTTCAATTGGGTGAAAAAGTTAAAGTAAAAGATCTTCAGCAAATTGACTCCCTTTTATGCAAACGTTTAAATGCTTTTGGCATAAAGGAAGGCTGCCAAATTTGTATGGTCCAAAAAGGATGGTTTTCTGGAGCATGTATATTGGAATGCCAGGGACAGAAAATCGGACTTAGAAAAAAAGATTTAATGGAGATAAAGGTCGAGCAATTATGAGTAGATTAGCTTTAATAGGTAACCCCAATATCGGTAAAACATCATTGTTCAATACGTTGACAAATTCATATGAATATGTTGGCAATTGGAGTGGTGTAACCGTTGAAAAAAAAGTAGGACAAATAAAGAAACTACAAAAGGAAATTATTGATTTACCTGGTGTCTATACGCTTAATCCCATTTCAAAGGATGAAAGTGTTGTTACTTCATTTTTACTGGAAGATCAGGTAGATGGAATTTTAAATATTATTGATGCTTCTAATTTCGAACGAAATATGCAATTAACTGTAGATATACTTGAACTTAGTAAACCTGTTTACATTTGTTTAAATATGATTGACGTTGCGAAAAAGAAAGGCATTTCAATTGATGTCGAGAAATTACAGAGTTTTTTAGGAGTACCTGTTATTCCAATAAGCGCTCGTACTGGTAAAGGTGTTGACGGTATTTATACTGCTATTCAAGCCTCAGATCGTACTCAACAACGTTTCACATTAACCTATGATACTCTCATTGAAGAAGGTATCTCAAAAATTGAAGCATTGTTACAGCATGTCCCTGAAGAACAACGCAGATGGTGTGCTATTCAATTTTTAATGGAAAATGAAGCGATTGACGCTTATTTGAAAGAAAAGGAATACTTTGAAAAGCTAGTTGCAATGCGTGATGCTTTAGAGAAGCAAATAGGTGAACCATTAACGAATGCTATTGCTAAAAAACGTGATTTATATATTTCTAACATCTACAGCGAAGTAATTATTCAAGAGAAAAGTGAAACACAATGGTCAGAGAAAGTTGATAAAATTTTAACACATCCGATTTTAGGTATTCCGATTTTCTTAGCGCTTATGTATTTAATGTTTCAAGCAACATTTGCATGGATCGGTACCCCACTTTCAGATTTCTTGGACGGCTTTGTAGGTGGACCATTTACAGATACAGTGACGCAAGGCTTAAAAGCTATTGGTGCATCCCCTTTTATTATTAATTTAATATGTGATGGGATCATTGCAGGTGTTGGTGGTGTCTTAGTTTTCATTCCACAAATCTTTGTACTATTTTTCTTCATTTCACTATTAGAAGATTCCGGTTATATGGCGAGAATTGCTGTTGTCATGGATCGCATTATGGAATTTTTCGGCTTAAACGGCAAGGCTTTTATTCCGATGATTGTAAGCTTCGGATGTAACGTTCCTGGTGTAATGGCTGCAAGAACAATTGAACAGCCTAGAGAACGTCTATTAACTATACTTGTAGCTCCGTTTATGAGCTGTTCAGCAAGGTTACCTGTGTATGCTTTATTTGGTGCAGCATTCTTTACTGAACATCAATCTTTAGTGGTATTCTCCTTATATATTATGGGGATAGTGATAGCGCTTATTGTGACAAAAATATTATCTATGACGATTTTGAAAAATAAAACTTCAGTTTTCATTGTTGAGTTACCAGCCTATCATGTACCACAGTTTAAAACACTTTGGCGTTCCACTTGGGAAAAAGGAAAAGGATTTTTCCGCAAAGCTGGTACTATTATCTTTGCTGGTTCCGTTATCATTTGGCTCCTTTCTTATTTTGGACCACATGGCGCTAATGTTAATATGGATGAAAGTTTCTTAGCAATTATTGGGGGCGCTTTTGGCGTGTTGTTTATCCCGCTTGGATTTGGAACTTGGCAAGCTGGTGCATCCCTTATTTCTGGATTCCTAGCAAAAGAAGTGATTGTTTCGACAATGGCGATTATTTATGGCGTGAGTGAGGGTGTCTTATCCTCTACAATGACAACTCATTTTACTGCTTTAAGTGCCTATACATTCTTGGCATTTGTTTTACTTTATATGCCTTGTTTAGCAACAGTAGGTGCAATAAAAAGGGAAACACAGTCTGTAAAATGGACTTTATTTGCAACACTTTATCCATTTGCTGTAGCTTATATTATTGCACTTATCATTTATGGTATTGGGAATTTATTGATGTGAGGTGTAGAGAATGACTTTATTGATTAATATTTTAATCGGTTGTATTATTTTTGGCTATGCTGGTATTACCTTATATAAGAGCATTAAAAAGCAGAAAAAAGGCAAATGTGCAGCTTGCTCATTACAGAAGAGTTGTTCTACCAACACATGTGCACCTCCTTCTAAACTGAATGATATTACCCATAAATAAATTTGTAGAAAATACAGCGAGGTAGCTCCAAATCCTTTGGAGGCTACCTCGCTTTTTATATGAACTTTTAGACTTGGAGGTTTCATTTTAAAGCCCAAGTATTTAGAAGCGGCTCATCGGATGCGCCCTGTCAGAACGGAAATCAACTCTACGTTATGGTGAAGAACCGCTTAAATTTTAAATTTATTAATTTCTTCCTTCACTGATACCGCTTCGTCACTTAATGATTTTGCAACTGCATTAATTTCTTGAATAGTTGCAGCTTGCTCTTCTATTGTCGATGCAATTGTATCAGATTGCTCTGCGGCATGTACGGCAGAAGAAGACATTTCATTGACTGATGCTGCCATTTCTTCAATACTTGCTGAAATTTGTTGTGTAGAAGCTGACACATCCTCGATTTGAGATGTCATACCACCAATCGCATGTAAAATTTCATCGAAGGAATTTTGCGCATTTTGAATAAATGTGACACCCTCATCCACGTTCACTACAGTTACACTTACCGCCTTTTCTACTTCCTTCGTTTCTTGCTGAATAAGTGCAATTACATCTACTATTTGATTAGCAGATGTTTTGGATTCCTCAGCTAATTTGCGAACTTCATCTGCCACGACCGCAAAGCCTTTGCCATGCTCTCCTGCACGAGCCGCCTCAATCGCAGCATTTAGTGCTAAAAGATTTGTTTGCTCAGTAATCTCAGTTATTACTTTCGTTATATTAACGATTTCAGCCGATTGTGTGCTTAGCTTCTTAATACGTTCATTTGTTGTATTTGAAGATTGTTGGATAATCGACATTTGGTTTTCTGCGATATGCAACGTTTTTTCACCATCGTTTGCAATAGATTGTGTGTCTACTGCTTTGGAATGAAGCATTTGAGTAGCCTCAGCTATACGTTGAACACCTTGTGCTGTTTCATCCATTGCTACCGAACTTTCACGACCAGTAGCAGCCGCTTGATTATCACTGATGGCCATTCTCTCTACTAGGTTTGCAATATCATGAGATGAATGTGAAATTTCATCTGTACTTGCTGCTAATTGTTCAGCTGCTGATGTTGTATGTTCAACACTTACGGTCATACTATGTATTAGTGAATGTAAATTCGACTTCATCACATTAAAAGAATTTGCCAAATCTTTAATTTCATCCTTTGCTCTGACTTCAATGTCCTTTTGACATAAATCTCCTTTAGCAATTATCTTAGCTGCAGAAGTTAGCTTATTTACTGGAACAACGATGGAACGTGCGAATACAACCCCAACGACTATACAAATAATTACAATAATGATGAACATCCATAAGAACCACTGCATATTATCATCAATGAGTTTTTCAACATTTGCTAAAGAGTTTTGTATTTCTGTAATGTTTTCTTGCTGAAACATATCTACTTTTTCGTTAATCTCAACTGATGTAGTATCGAATTCTAGCATAATTTTATTCCCTAGCTCAGGCCCACCTTGAATATAGCTATTAGCCATTTTCTGACCAGTACTATAATAATCATCAAACGCTACTTTAATCGCATCTAATCTTTTCTGATCTTGCGGATGCAAATTTTTCAGTTTCTCCAAATTCTGATAAAAAACTTTGCTATATTTTTCTGCTTGCTCAAATCCATCATCTAAATTATTGAGTGCTCTTGTGGCACTAATATCAGTCAAATACTGCTGAACCTGTACAACCGACAACTTCATCTCATCTGCTAGTAGTGTCGTTTGAAGTGTTTTTTCTTTCATTAAATGTACTTGCTCAAGTTGGGATTTGGCATTTTGTTCTTGGAAAATCCCCATTATTAAAACTAATATTACAATAAGACCAAATGACACTATACTTCTAACTTTAATAGTCACAGAATACCTCCTAGTTTTAACCTCTGCTATTTTAGTCTAGCAAAAGTCTCATCACTATAATGTGGTGTTGATTTCCATTCCGCCTGAACGCTTCACTCCAATCAACTTATATACATGGCATAGGTTTTAACAAACAAATGTCATTCCCAGCTTTTGGTGATGAGTCTAACTAAAATATTGTAACAATTTATTTACAAAAACGTAATATATTTCACTATTTTTTAACAAAATCAACTTTTTTAAGGCACGTCACCAAAACGTGTGGTTGATTTCCGTTCCGACTGGCGCGTCCGATGAGCCGCGTTGCTTGCTCCAGGGTCTCATCTGTGACGCTGATCCTCAAGGAGTCGCCCAGCTGGAACAAAGATCCAATCAACTTATATACAAGATATACGTTTAACAAATGTCATCCACAACTTTTGGTGATGATCCATTTACTAACAAAATAGTATCCCCTTTCAACCAGTATGATTCTACATATGGACTGAGAAAAAACTACATGACTTTCGAGGGATACCTTCACAATCACCTTACTTGTTTATTTGTCTTTGTCGAACGCTAGCATCCCCTTCTGCATATCATATTTATAATCAGGTATGTCATCAATGTTAAAGAAAGGAGATCGTTATGGTATTTAGACCACCTTATCCGTTCTCAATGTATCCTGGTGGCATGAGAATGCCCATGCAAATGCCGATGCAAATGCCACAAATGCCAACACCGATGTCACCGCAGTCCTTTTTCACGCCTGGAGGCTTCCCAAATCAGCCACGTATTCCAGGTGGCTTTCCAAATCAACCGCGTATTCCAGGAGGCTTTCCAATGTCCAGTGGAATAGGATCATTCGGAGGACAAATGCCAATGCCCCCAGTGCAGGATGCTTCAAAGATCGGTTCATTTTTACAAAATGCGAATAACATATTTAACACTGCTAAAACATATACGCCTTACATTCAGCAAGCAATGCCAATGGTAAAAAATATCCCGTCACTTTTAAAATTGTATAAAGGATTTCAAGGTCTACCTTCTGCAGGAGCTAAAGCAGGGGCAGGAGCAGCAACTGAGGCTGCGGCAAGCGATGGAGTAGGTTCTACTAAAAGCCGAAAAACGTCGCGGCAAAGTGCATCATTTACTCCTCCTGACCCACTTCCATCCAAGCCACGTATTTTTCAGCCACCTATGTAGATGAACGTTTCTTTGTATTCGCCGTCCCTGTCCGTTATAATGTAGATAGGTAAGCTTGAAAGGAGTCACAACCATGCAAGTATTAAAAATTAATCCACGTGGCTATTGCTACGGTGTTGTTGATGCGATGGTCATCGCTCGAAACGCCGCACTCGATAAAACATTACCAAGACCTATCTACATTTTAGGTATGATTGTGCATAATAAACATGTCACGGATGCCTTTGAAGAGGATGGCATCATTACATTAGATGGTGATAATCGTTTAGAAATTATTCAACAAGTTGAAACTGGCACTGTTATTTTCACAGCGCATGGTGTTTCACCTGAAATTCGTGAAATTGCAAAGCAAAAAGGTTTAGTATCCATTGATGCTACATGTCCTGACGTTACAGTTACACACGATTTAATTCGTGAAAAATCAGCAGAGGGCTATGATATTATTTATATCGGTAAAAAAGGCCATCCTGAGCCTGAGGGAGCAATTGGAGTTGCACCAGATCACGTACATTTAGTGCAATCATCCACTGATATTGACGCATTAAATTTAACAAATGATAAATTACTGGTAACGAATCAAACGACAATGAGTCAATGGGATGTCGCTCATTTAATGGATAGTTTAAAAGAGAAATTCCCACATATTGAAGTGCATAAAGAGATTTGTTTGGCAACACAGGTACGTCAAGAGGCGGTTGCTCAGCAAGCTGGGGAAGCCGATTTACTTATTGTTGTTGGTGACCCTAAATCCAATAACTCGAATCGTTTAACGCAAGTGTCTGTTGAAATAGCAGGAACACCATCATATCGAATCGCAGACGTTTCCGAGCTGAAAATTGAATGGTTAAAAGGAATTAATACTGTCGCTGTCACAGCAGGTGCTTCAACACCAACGCCTATTGTAAAAGAGGTTATTTCATTCCTTGATCAATTTAATGAGAATGATGAATCAACACATATTATTAAGCGTACCGTTACATTAGATAAAATTTTACCTAAAATTAAAACACCAAAACCTGTCGAAAAAATTATGCCTCACTAACAACAAATGCGCTAAAGCACTCGTTTACATCCGACAAGCGCTGGCGAGCCCGAAGCAAAAGTAAACGCTCCACCATTTTTGCCCGAGGGATCAAAGCGACCTCGAGGATATAGCGCTTTAGCCTAGACGAAAACTATGCTTTTGGTTACCCACAACTTAAAATTTTAATAAAAAAATCCTGATTGCCTATTTGACAATCAGGATTTTTCATTATTTACTAAAATAATAATTGACTGGACGACCAATACCACCATAATGCACATCCATCGTTATTTCCTCTTGTTTCTCTAAATAATCTAAGTATCGTCTTGCTGTTACGCGTGCAATGCCTACACCACTCGCAACATCTTCTGCCGATGCTCCTTCTACAGATTGCAAATAATGCACAACTTTCTCCAGAGTTGCACGATTAAAACCCTTTGGTAAACTTTTTTCTGACCGTGAGACATTAGATTGCTGAACCTCATTATGCCCACTATGATAATGGAATAACTGATCAAGCTCGCCTTGCGTTAGCTCACGTTCTGTTTGCATTTGCTTTTTGAAACGCAAATAATTTTCAAGTGTTCCTTGCACTCGTTCAAATGAAAAAGGCTTCATAATATAATCAAAGACGCCGAGATGCAGTACCTGTTTTACAGTTTCCATATCATTAGCAGCAGTTACCGTAATTACATCTACTGGTAATTTGAGTTCCCGAATTTTTCGTAAGCTTGTCACTCCGTCCTGCTCCGGCATGAAAATATCCATAAATACTAGTTCTGGTTTAAGTTTATGAATTTGAGCAATCCCCTCAACTCCATTTGAGGCTTGTCCAATTACTTCGAATCCAGCTATCTTTTCAATAAATTGGCGATTTACCTCTCGCACCATTGGATCATCCTCTATTAATAAAACCCTCATCTGTGTCACTGTCAGACCTCCATACACTCTGTTCTATCTCTATATGTGTAATATTGAACCTAAGGAGAGCGTCACACGTCCTCCTAGAATCACTTGCCTTTGCTAGAAAATTAAATCACCTTGTGTTGTTGATTAACCATTTTTATCCACACTAATTAATTTGAAGGCTCTGATTTCCGCTATACGGGCTACTCACTTTCCTGCGAGCGTCGAGTAGCCCTACGCTATAATCAGTTAAAACGGAAATATATCGGCAAAATTAGTAACAAAAAAATCGTTTTATCCCTCAATAATAAACCTATTTTTCCTAATCAACCCGCCTTTTTCAATTACTAAATTAATGATGGTAAAAAGTTATTAAAAAGCTCGTTCCCTTATTTGGTTCACTTATGACATCTACTTCACCTTGCCCTTTTTGCACAATTTCCTTTATTAAATAAAGTCCAATGCCTCGACCTTTTCTATCTTTTGTTGAATAGCCATTATCAAAAATATGTGCCTTTACTTCATCTGTCATACCAATACCATTGTCCGTTACTAATATTGCCAGTACTTCCTCATCCTCATCAACAGAAACATGGATAATTTTTTCTTCAATTTGTACATCCCTTAATGCATCAAAAGCATTTTCAATTAAGTTACCAAATAAAATGACGAAATCATGATGATCTAAATTTTTTGGAAATGTTGTCAGGCGACTTTCTCGGTCAATCTCCAATCGAATTCCTTGTTCTTTTGCATAGGAAATTTTACTAAGCAATAGCCCTGAAATATTTTCATTTTTAATCCGTTCATTTAAAAAGTTTGTAATTTCATCATGCTCTTCCTTTACTTGTTGTAAATAGGAAAGTGCTTGTTCATGATGTCCAAGTTGTAAAAGACCAGCAATGGTGTGCAATTTATTTTTATGCTCATGTGTTTGTACGCGTAATGCTTGTACAAAAGCCTTAACACCTGTTAATTCCTCCGCAAGCTTTTTCACTTCTGTACGATCCTTAAACATGGCCACAGCTCCAACTGTTTTTCCGTTTACTTGTATAGGAATGCGATTACTCATAATACTGTGACCATTAATATAGAGCTCACGATTGAAAATAGGATGATCTAGCTCCAAAATCTCCGGTAATCGTGTATCGGGTAACACGTCAAAGATTTTCTTCCCTATTAATGTTGACGGTTGTTTGTGAACATCTAATATTTCACATGCTTTTTCATTAAATATTGTAATTGTCAATTCATTATCAATGGCAATAATCCCTTCATGCATCGCGTTAAAGGTTTCTGTTCGTTCTACATACATTTTAGCAATTTCATGGGGCTCTAGCCCAAACATTTGCTTTTTCATATGCAGCCCCAATGTATGAGCACCCCATGCACTAAAGAAAAGAGATAATAAAATTGTAATAATTAACTCTGTTTGAATAGATTGTAGCAACTCAGCAACAGTTAAAACACTATAACCTACTACTACTACACCTATTTGTTTTCCTTCATTACTCATGATTGGGACGAATGCTCGTACCATATCTCCATGTTCACCGTGTGCAATAGATGTATAATAATGCTCAGCAAACGCCGCGTTTAGATCACCTGACTGCGAAACTTGACCGATTTCTTCTGTATTTGGATGTGAGTACTTACGTCTATTCATATCAAGTACAACAATATACTGTGCACCATTTATATCACGTATTTCTTCCACTACAGGATTAATGTGTTGAGTAGCCTCGTTAAAATCATTATTATTTGAAATGTAGGTTTTAAGTTCAGGAAGCTGTGATACGGTCTTTGCCACAAGCAAAGCCTGATTTTCGAGCTTATCCTTCTGCTCATTCATTACAAACCCTAGCAAAAATGTACCACCTATACTAAAGGAGAGCATGAGAATAAAAAAAGTTAGAGACATAATTTTTCTCTTCATCGATAATTTTTGAAATTTCAAGATATTCTCCTCCTTATACTATATTTTAGCTTACTCCATATGTTAGAATAACAAAAACATCAGAAAATACGAATTAATTGGGTGTAATAGATGAAAAAATTTATTATTGGAACAATAGCAACCGTTTTACTGTTAACAATAGCAATAGGCGTTCAGCAAGATTTACTATTTGCCAAGCCTCTTCCCTATGATGATGAGCAAAAAGGCTTAGACACACAAATTACCATTCATTTAAGTCACGTTGTAGCTGAAAATACGCCAAAAGGACAGGCCGCAAGTAAATTCGCCGAGCTTGTTGAGGAAAAAACAAATGGCGAAGTGAAGGTACACGTCTACCCAAACTCCTCCTTGTTTAATGATGAAAACGAGTTTCAAGCTTTACAAAATGGAGAAGTAGAAATGATTATCCCTACTTTTTCAAAGATGACATCCTATCTACCAAATTGGCAGGTTCTTGATTTACCCTACCTTTTTAATACGGATGAAGAAGTTCATGAGGTTCTAACTGGATCGATTGGTGAACAATTGTTAAATGAGCTTGAGCCTTTTAAAATAAAGGGGCTAGGCTTTTGGCATAATGGCTTTAAACATTTAACCTCTGTCGATCACCCTATTCATACATTCGAGGATTTAAAAGGTTTACGAGTCCGTACAATGCCGAGTGAAACTCTTGAAAAGCAATTCGAGGCTGTTGGAGCAACACCCATCCCGATTTCCTTTAGCGAGGTTTTTACTGATTTAGAATCGCATGCCATTGATGCGCAGGAAAACACAGCGTCAAATATTTATTCTAAAGGTTTTTACAAAGTGCAGAAGCATATGACATTAACAAAGCATGGGATTTTAGGATATGCTGTTTTAATTAACGATAAATTTTGGGATTCATTACCTCCAAAAATCCAAAAACAGATTATGGAGGCTATGAAAGAAACAACAGACTGGCAATTTGAACAAGCTATACAAATGAATGAAAAAGATTTGCAAAAATTAGAGCAACAAGATAACTTTGAAATTTATACGATGAGTGATCAGGAACGCCAACGCTTTAAAGAAAAGCTAGCACCTGTCTATGACTATTATAGAAACAATGTACAAAATAATGATGTTTTATCGGAAATTGAAAAAATTGTTTCCCCATAAGTATTTTGGGATCATCACTAAAACGTGTGATTGATTTCCGTTCCGGCTGGGGTCGTCCGTTGAGCCTAAAGGATTCACCAAGCTGTAACGAAGGTCAACTTATATACAAAGCATACGTCTTAAAAAATGTCATCAACAACTTTATTTTTGTTCATTTATGATAAATCCTCACATTTAGTGGGGATTTTTCTTTTTGTATTATAATAGCTTTTAAAACTACAAAACTACTATAAAACAGCTCGAACCCTTGCTATCACTAGGTTTATTCGTTTTTCAGCTGAAAATGACCAAAATGAACAATAGAAACATTACGGTCATAAAAGCTATTGTCGGAAAATTTCAGCTATGATAACCACATGAAAGCGTTCACAAAATTTTCATTACTAGTGTAAGGGGAGAACTTTATGCGTATAAATTTTAAAAACTTAACTGTACAAGTACTGATTGCTATTGTACTAGGTATTATTGTCGGTGCTGTGTTTCCAGAATTCGGAGCGCAGTTAAAAATATTAGCTGATATTTTTATTAAATTAATTAAGATGTTAATAGCTCCTATCATCTTCTTAACGGTTGTTATTGGAATTGGTAGTATGGGCGATGTAAAAAAAGTTGGTAAAATTGGCGGGAAGGCATTACTTTATTTTGAAATCGTCTCTACTTTCGCACTAGCGATTGGTTTAATCGTTGTCAATATTGTACAGCCAGGTAAAGGCTTTAATACAGAAGCTGCAAACGGTGCAGATGTTTCTCAATATACACAGGCTGCTGCTCAAACAGAGCATGGTTTTGGCGCATTTATTATGAATATCATTCCTGAAAATGTTGTCGGGGCACTTGCAAACGGTGAGTTATTACCCGTTTTATTCTCAGCTGTTTTATTCGGATTAGCTGCTGCTTCTATTGGAGAACCAGCTAAACCAGTTATTAAATTTTTCGAACAAGTAGCGGATATATTCTTTAAAATTGTTAATATGGTCATGAAGATTTCTCCGATTGGTGCATTTGGTGCTATGAGCTACACAATCGGAAATTTCGGTCTTAAATCACTTGGAAACTTAGGGTTTTTAATGCTATCCGTTTATGTTACGATGTTTATTTTTATCGTAGTCATCCTCGGCCTAATTACACGTTACTTTGGGTTCAATATTTTTAAGTTTATTAAGTATATTAAAGATGAAATTTTCATTGTTATCGGGACATCATCATCAGAATCTGCACTCCCTTCGATCATGCGCAAATTAGAAAACTATGGTTGCTCTAAACAGGTGGTTGGTCTTGTTGTGCCAACAGGATACTCCTTTAACTTAGATGGTACGTCTATTTACTTATCCATGGCGGCTATTTTTATCGCACAAGCTTATGGGGTTGATTTAGATATTTGGCATCAAATTACATTACTTGCTATTCTAATGCTGACATCTAAAGGTGCTGCTGGAGTAACAGGCTCAGGCTTTATCACGCTCGCGGCAACACTAGCGGCATTCCCAATGATTCCAGTAGAAGGAATTGCACTTTTAATTGGTGTCGACCGATTTATGTCAGAGGCTCGCGCCGTTACAAACTTAATTGGTAATGGTGTAGCAACAGTTGTCGTTTCAAAAATGGAGAAAGAATTCGATCCAGAGCAGGAAAAACGTGCTCTTGCAGGAGAAGCAATCATCAAATAATAAAATGAAAGGCTGTCCGAAAGTGAAATATTCACATTATCGGCCAGCCTTTTATTTTCCCTTTTCAATATGAAACCTCCTGTACCGCTTACTCGTATAGTAAATAAATTGGAGGTTTATATATGACTACATTTACCCTTACCTACCCAAAAGCTTTCGAAAGCTTTTCAAATATTCCTATTAAAAATGAACAAAATGAGGCAGTATGTTTGCTACAAAAAGTTGAACGTTCATCCGTTGGAAAAGTAATGAATGCTGTCATGCTAGTAGCCGCACAGCAGTCTTTACCACATCGTTATGAAACACGTTCTACTTTAAATGCACCTCTTTTTCAAGTGCAATCCACACTATTGACAAAGGGTGTCAGCCATCAGCTTATCATGCCAGATGGAACAATTTTTCAAATACAAAGGAAGACGGTTCAATTACTTGAATCCTCGTACTCTTTTACAATGGATGGACTCGCTTTTCGCTTTGAAAAAGACTTTACATCTACCGCCCATTTATATTGCAATGATGAGAAAATAGCAAGTGCTAGTAATATAGAAACTGATCTCGTACGTACTGGTGTAGCTTTTAAGCTTTTTAACTCAGATGATACGCTTTTTGTTGCTTTGCTAGCAACTCTGTATCAAGCATTATTCTCAATGAGTAATTAGAAATATCACCATAACGTAGGTTGATTTCCGTTCCGACTAGGCCTTTGCCGCTGCCGCTTTGCTTTCGCTACAGAAAACATTTGTTGCTGTCGCTTTGCTTTCGCTACAGAAAACATTTGTTGCTGACGCTTCGCTTTCGCACAGATAAAACAGTTGTTGCTGTCGCTTTGCTTTCGCACAGATAAAACATTTGTTGCTGTCGCTTTGCTTTCGCACAGATAAAACAATTGTCGCTGTCGCTATGCTTTCGCGCAGATAAAACAGTTGTTGCTGTCGCTTCGCTTTCGCACAGATAAACCATTTGTTGCTGACGCTTTGCTTTCGCACAGATAAAACAGTTGTTGTCGCTGTCGCTTCGCTTTCGCACAGAGCAAAGCTTCCTGGGGGCGTCCAGTCGGAACGAACGAAGATCAACATATACAGGACATATAGTTTCATAAATGGATCTCCGATTTTTGATGATGAACCATAAAGGCTGGGACAAAACCTCATTTTTCTGCAGCGAAAGTGAGCGGAGCGTAACGGCAGCGACAAAATCTTTAATGAGCTGCAGTTTTGAGATTTATCGAGAACTTTTGATTGTTTATCGACCAACTTTATCGATTTATCAACCAACTATTTTAATTTATCAACCAACTTTTGAAAAATATCGACATCTACCTTCATGTAACACTCTCTGGCCGCACTGATAATTTACGTCGCTTATGATATAAGCATATTTTTTATTGATGTATCGTGCTTTTTAAGGTTTTGACCAGTTTTCGTCCCAGCCACTATGATATTAAAAATTATTAAGTAGCTTTTTTATTGCATCTACCACTATCGACGGTGCATCATTTTGTATGTAATGCGCACTATTTTCTACGAGAATAAATTCACTTTGAGTAGAAATTTGCAGTATTT
This sequence comes from Lysinibacillus sp. fls2-241-R2A-57, assembly GCF_030209535.1. Taxonomy (NCBI): domain Bacteria; kingdom Bacillati; phylum Bacillota; class Bacilli; order Caryophanales; family Bacillaceae; genus Lysinibacillus; species Lysinibacillus sp. fls2-241-R2A-57. Next base: position 11,318 of record NZ_JARVRU010000005.1, on the reverse strand, counting down.
CTTTCTGCATTTTATTCCACAGTTCTTGAGATTCCTTCGTATAATGATGTTTGTCACCTGCAGAAAGAACAATTAACGGTATGTTTAATTTTTTCTGATGGTCTTTTAATTGCTTTAAGCTTTCCTTAAATTCTTTATAATTGCCTTCGTGTACAAATTGTTTCTTATACGCCTCTTGAAATTCCCTTGTCATAGTGGGAAGGAATCTTTCTTGGTAGTCCTCTGGAGTAGAATCAACCAACAACAATCCCGCAATTTCATTTGGATATTTACTAGCATATAGCCTTGCATTTACTCCACCAAATGAATGACCTACAAATATATATGGAGGTGCTATCTCCAATTTAATAAGAAGCTCTTTCAGTTCCTTTACCATTTCTCGACTTGTTCTAGGATTTGAACTTTTTTCACTTTTACCAAGTCCTGCTCTATCGTAAACTAACACTTCTGTAAATGCTGAAACATCAGAAATTATAGAAACCCACCCTTTAGAATAATCACCATATCCTGCATCCATAACCGCTGTAGGTTTACCATTTTTTTTACCTATCAATTTAGCATACATTTTAACATCATTAATTGGTACAAACATTTCTTTAGACATATTATCGTTTCCTCTGTTTTTTAACTTAGATTTCATCGAGTAATCAAGAGCTAGTTTTGCTTTTGCTAGAATCATTCAATATATTCCGGGACGCGAAATAAATTCGCTTTGTTTTGACACTTTTATGCCATCCCTCTAAAAGAGGAGTACACTAAAGAGGTAGAAATACTATACTTTAGGAGGCATTTATTTATGGATACAAAAGCAGCAGACATTAAAAACTTGATGACATTAAACCTTCTTGTACAAATTCTAGAAGAACGCGGTATTATGACAGACAGAGAATTAAAGGAACGTCTCACTAATAACGTTAAGCTTTCCTCAATGGATCCAGATTTGAAAGAAAAAGTCATTGAAGAAATAAAACATTAATGGAATGGATAACATTCCCGAAAAAATGGCCGCTTCTTAAGTGATGAAAAAACTTTAAGCGGCCATTCTTATTAAATTCCTACCTTTAGTTCCTTCACATGCACAGCAGTTCCAGTGATCGAAATATTCAATGTCCCTTTTTCATTTTTCACATGAACATGGACACGTCCATCCTTGCCAAGTTCCTGACCTTGTTCGATGATTAGCGTTTTTGGCAATTGTGCTTGTCGATCAATATATTCTGCAAAATAAGCCCCCATAACACCAGAGGCAGTACCTGTCGTAACATCTTCAATTGTTCCGGAATATGGAGATGAAAAATGCCTTGCATGTATATCAGCATTCTTATCAATTGCCTCTAAACAAAAAGGATGCAAGGATGCTTTTGGCATTTCTTCTAGGATCGCTGGAAAATCTGCAGATTGAGGCGTCATTTTTTCAAAGTATGATAAATTTTTAATAGGGATTAGCAATGTCCAAATTCCGGTACTTCCATAAACTATCGGTAATTCAGGATGTATCGCTTCCTCTGTAAGTCCTATTGATTGTGCAAGTTTAGATTTTGAACCGTTAAAGGCTTCAAACTGAGGCGTTGCATGGTGCATGGTGATGTAAATTTGTCCTGCTTGTTGTTCTTTTATCTCAATTGGAAGAATTCCTGCTTTCGTCTCAATCGTTAGTTTTGACTTATCTTCTAGTAAACCTTTTGTTTTTAGTGCATAAAGCGTTGCCATCGTAGCATGTCCACATAAATTCACCTCATGTCCTGGTGTGAAATAACGAATACGTAAATCTGCTTTATCCGATTTTAGTGCAAAGGCTGTTTCAATCAATTATGCCTCGGCATAATTGCGTCCGGAATCGGCTTTGTGCTTGCACAAAGAACTCCTTTCCGATTCCGTGACATCCGCCGGAGGCTTTAACTTCTTTCAGCGGGGTTTGGACACCCGCTGAAAGAAGTTAAAGCCTACTTGCTTAGCAATAGCTTGCATTTCTATTTCACTATACTGATCTCCCTCAACGACAACACCTGCTGGGTTACCTTTATTAGGTATCGTGCTAAACGCATCATAATGATGAACTGTAACAATTTTCATATGCTTTTTCCTTTCTCTGTATATGCTCTTTAGTGAGGTGGATACTTTAGCGTGTACTACCAAGTCTTTCAAATGGCCACAATACAAAGTCTGCTGTTCCTAAAATTTTATCCTGCGAAACAAATCCGACTTCCTGCTTTCGACTATCTATGCTTCTACGACGATTATCTCCAAGAACGAAAAAATGCCCCTCTGGTACAGTCATTTCACCTAATTGTTCCTCTAGGGTGAAATCATAAGTAAAATTACCTTTATCACGTAATGCTTCTTTATATTCAGTTAAATAAGGCTCATCATAAGCTTTTCCGTTTATATATAAAACATCATCTTTATAGGCTATATGATCACCTGGTAAACCGATAATTCTTTTAATAAAATTTTCATCTTCTTTTGCTTCAAAAACAATAATATCGAAGCGGTCATAATTTGAGATTCGTGGTCCCACTTTATTAACAATTACTTTATCTCCATTTTCAAAAGTTGGCTCCATTGAAGCACCTTGTACAGCTACAGGAGATACAATAAAATAACGGACGCCCATTGTTAAGATAATTGCTAGTCCAATTGCTTTAAACCATCCCCAAAATTCATTCCTTGTTTGTTTTTCTGTCACACTTTACACTCCAATCCTTCTACTCTAATATCCAATTGTCTTACATTAATGGATACGAATTTCCTGCTAAAAAGTTTCATAAGTTCAAAGCATCGAAGCGGAGACATGACACGTAGTGGTATTGAATGATGTGTACCTCAGCGATTCTAAAAAGTTTTTTCTTTAAAAAAAATTGAAAGAATTAGCACGGAAGCTCTTTTACCAAAAATATTGCTAGTAGATGGTGTTCGTTCTCTATGTTTTAAAAGCAATGAATTTGTTTCCGCATAAAAAAAGCAATATGCACTTTTTTCGGTACATACTGCTTAAAGCTCTTATCGAATTGTTTTTAATGCTGTTGCCCAAGGAATAAGTTGATCTAACATTTGATTTACTGAATCTGTTTGTACATCCTTTGGTTTAATTGTGCCGTTTTCGAAGTCTGTAAATAATGATAAAGCAGGATGTACACGAACATCTGCTACTAATAATTCACCAAGAATACCACGTAAATGTTCAGCTGCTCTTGCGCCACCAACAGAACCGTAAGAAACAATACCTGCTGCTTTATTATTCCATTCGTTACGTAAATAATCTAACGCATTTTTTAATGCACCCGTAATGGAATGGTTATATTCTGCAGCGATAAATACAAAACCATCACAGGCAGCGACTTTTTGTGACCAAGCAGCTACTCCTGAAGTATCTCCTCCTGGCTCACCTAGAAATGGTAATTTAAATTCAGCGATATCAATTATTTCATATTCGGCATCACCGCGTTTTTCTGCTACTGCCTTTACCCATTCTCCAACTTGTGGACTTAAACGCCCCTCACGTGTACTTCCTAATATAACCCCAATTTTCAACATATTACTCCTCCTCATTCATCCCTCAAATTGTGACCGAATCATTCATTTGAATTTAAAAACGGTTTTCCTAGCCATGTTGTACAGGAATCCATTCCTTTATTCAATGCATAGATGGTTAATTTATTTTGAATTAAATTATCTTCAATCCAAGATAAAAATATCATACATTTATAAAAATTTCCAATTATTTGATTCGGAATCAATTATGCCTCGGCATAATGTGTTTGGACACCCGAAAGAAGTTAATTATTTTATCTTAATTGGTCTTTCTAATGCTACAAGTTCTTCCTCAATCGATGCATATTGTCTTTCTACAACATATTTTGCATCCGAAATAGCCGTATTATAAATATGCGGAGCAATGTTTTCCTTGATAAAGTCCAATACTCGCTCTGCTTCAAATTCTGTAATATCCTCATCTCGATTATTATAGAAAAAACGTTGAATATCAGCTATTATCGTTTCTTGCTGTTCTTTTGTTAAACGAATAAACATTCCACAACTCTCCTCTCATTGCAATTTATACTCACCTATCATATCACTCTAAAATTAATCCATGCATATACAAAAAGACTGAATTATATTAAATACTATAATTCAGTCTTCATATTCTCTATTATGTCAATTAATTAAAGAATCACAATAAATTATGTTGGGCTCTTCGGCAAAACGAGAGGTTGATTTCCCTTCCGGCGGCGCTTTCCTGGGGGCGTCGGATGAGCCGCTTCACTCGCGTTGTTATCTGACACCAGAATAACGTATAGTATTACAGCACTCGCCTTCGCTCTATATCCACATTCTACATTTTTTTAATTTACTGCTTCGTATCTTTATTATGAAGAAGTTGAATTTGATGATGATAGCATCATCGGGAGGTTAAGACAAACAAACATTGAATTTGAAGAGATTTAAAGAAAGATAACCTCTGGAATATTTCAATATTGGATCTTCATTTTGAAGAACGACAACCTCACTTGGAATAATGGAAAATTCAAGCGACCTAAGAGATATGTTTGTCAAAAGAGAAAATTAATATAATTTTAAAAGCCATCATTAAAGATTGAACTTTATCAAGTTTTGTTCAATTAATAACAAAACTTGATAATAGACCGGTAGCATAGGGTTCTCTAAAGAATTTATGAGTACTTAAATGTTCAAAATATTTTAAGTTTATTCTAACAACAGTTCTTTATTGCGATTTCGAAGAGAAAACAGTGAATGATTTTCTGAATTTCATCATTTTTTGTTCATTTAATGAAAAAAGTTGATTTTTAAATATTTATTGCTAATGATATGCTATTTATCATACCCGGGTAAAAGTAAGAGGTTGACTGATGTCCTGAATACACAGAAAATTCACACTCTTCCAAAGAACAGCGTTAATCAGTAATGGAGGTGATTTAAATGAACCCACATTTCCGTAATGGCGACCGCTAATATAGCGTGCTAGAACACTAAAAATATTGCAAAAATCCCTTTTATAAAAAACAAAACAGAAGAATCTACACTCTTTCTGTTTTGTTTCAATTCAAAAATAAGGTTTTAATTGGAGGAATATTTCTATGACCGAATTAAAGATAAAAAAGACTTTGCAGCCTTTAATTGTAGGAGAAAAAATAGTCTTTGGATTAGGCCAAGATGGAATCGAAAGATCAATAGAAAAAAGTGAAATGAACATTGATATTATAAAAGTATTAAATGGTGAGAAAGAACGTTCAGAATTAAAAATAAGCGAAGAAAAGTTTAATAATAAAATTAATGTTCTAAAGAATTTAGGTCTACTTACTACAAATGAATATGATAAAAAGTATAAATATTCACGTAATATAAACTTTTTCGAATGGATGGATATCTCGAATAATATAAACCCTTCCATTTATCAACAAAAATTAAATGAAGCACATGTTTTAATAGTTGGTTTAGGCGGAATTGGTTCGAATGTCTGCGAAATCTTAACTAGATTGGGTATTAAAACATTCACTATCATTGACAATGATGTTATAGACGAATCAAATTTAACTAGACAGGGTACATATTTCAAAGAAGATTTAGGAAAAAATAAAGCTGATATAGTTGATAAATATATAAAAAAAATAGATCCAAATGTAAATGTAAATAAAATTAATAAATACATATCTACCAAAGATGACTTAAAGGATATTTTCAAAGAATATAATTTTGATATTTCAATATGTTGTGCCGATACTCCAAAGTACAAAATTGACGTTTGGTTTGATGAATTGTCTATAGAATTTAATAAACCTTTTATTTCAGGATCATATGCTTCTACAGTTATAAATACATTTTGTATGAACCCAAATATAACAATTACAAGCTCTGAACTATATGGAGAACAAGGTGCTTCAAGAGAACAGCTTTTGGAAAACATATCATTCCCGACAAGTGTTATAGCTCCGATTACTTATATGGCTGCAGGATTAATTTCTTATCAAGCTCAAAGTGTCATTACACAACTAAATTATAAACCAGAGGCAATTCAAATCGACTTATTTGACTGGAACATATATAAATATGACCTTAGCAAAAAATAAAAACTTCATTTATTTAATTTCTGGAAGGTTAGCAACAAATTTCGGAGATAGCTTATATACAGTTGTTTTAACCTATATAACAATATCTATTTATAACTTTGGTGCCAGTGCTTTAGCTATCTTCGGATTAATAGCTTTTTTACCATCCTTAATGAATTTTGCCTTTGGAACTTTAATAGACAACTTTAAAAATAAAAAAAAATTATTAATTAGTTTCGAAATTATCCAATTAATATCTATAACTGGAATATTATTAACTGTGTACTTTAGATCAGATATAATATTAATTTTTTTATTGCATTTCATATTTTCATTTGCAAATACAATGATTTATCCAGCTCAATCAAGTTTTGTTCCAGAAATATTACAAAACAAAAAGGAAGATATTGAAAATTCCGTTTATATAATGAATATCACTAATAATACAGTTGATATAATATCAAACTTCCTCTCAGCAATTATTCTTATATATATGTCCGTAATAAGTATACTTGTACTTGATATATTTACTTTTGTATTATGTATAGCATTATTCTTAAAAATTTCGTATAAAAACATTGATAATACATCAATTAATGACAATCACTCTCAACAAAATCTTAATTACAAAGATAGCATTTTGTACTCATTTAAATATTTTTGGACAGAAAAAACACCTTCAAGAATTGTTGTAATGGAAGGTATTTTAAGTGGCCTTACAACCATGGTTATGCGAATTGTTGGTGTTTATCTAGTAATAATAAATATTGGAGTTGAATATTTAGGTATTCTTTTAGCTATCCAAAGGGGATCTGAGTTAATTGGAGTATTTCTCTCAAACCATATTAAGATGCCTTTTAAAAACTTTTTCATGATAGATTATCTGATTTCTGGTACAGCTATAACATTGATTGTCTTTACAGATAACATAGCAATAAAAACAGTTCTCTTTTCTTTAACATTTTTGTTAATTGGTATGTCAGGAACAGTTTATGGAAAAATGATCTATCATTTTTATGATTATAAACATATAGGTAAAGTTTCATCTGTAATAAATACAGTTTCTTCATCTGCCATTGTTGCATGTATGCTTATCCCTATGATTTATGACGATGTAGAAAAATTAATATTTATCACAGGAGTTATCACTATAGTATTTGGTTTATATCTTTTATTTTTTAACAAATCTAAAGATTCATTAGAAGACGTTTAAACGATGGCTTGGAACGGAAATTACCCTCATTTTTTGAGCACAACATTCTCAAAGATTTCCTTAAGCGTTTTATTTTCAACACAAAAAGGCTGAATTATATTACATAGATTAATTCAGCCTTTTTATTATTACTGGTTACATTTAAATGAATAGTTTGTTGATAGAAAACTCTTTTCCTTTGAGACGATAGCTTCTCCACCGTCTTTTTCACATTGCTCTGTCATTGCATCAATCTTTTTTGCATTCATCGAATTAGTCATAAATGTCATCCCTATTCCAAACACAGCAATCAGTAAACCAATCATAATCCATAACTTACCAGCTTTATTGCCAGCAGGTCTTTCACTCGACACATCTATTCCCCTCTCTTACACGAATAAAAACGGTTCTGTATGAATAGTAGACTGCACAAATTCAACAGTAAATTTTTTATCCTCACACATTTTTGCCATCTTTTTAGCTACACCGGCAATCATCACTTTTTCCACATGATGACCTGGATCCACAATTTGAAGACCAATTGCTTGAGCGTCCTGTGCAGTATGGAAATACATATCTCCTGTTAAAAATACATCTGCTCCTGCACGCTTTGCAGAATAGATATATTTATTGCCGTCGCCACCGACAAGCGCAACTTTTTTCACTTTCGACTGTAAATCACCAACAACTCGGACAGCTGGTACATCTAGCTGCTGCTTTACAAATTGAGTAAATTCATGAAGGGTCATTTCTTGTGGTAAGAAGCCTACACGTCCTAAGCCCATTACATTTGTCTGCTGGTCTAGGCGAATGATATCATAGGCAGGCTCTTCATATGGATGTGCGTTTAACATTACCTTTAATACACGATTTTTTATAGATTCCGGAAATACCACTTCCACCTTCACTTCTTCTTCAACATGTAACTCACCAATAGAACCTACATGTGGATTTGCACCTGCTAGTGCACGGAAACGCCCTTCTCCCAACGTAGTATAGCTACATGCTTCATAATCACCAATACGACCTGCTCCAGCCTTTGCTAATGCCTCACATAGAGCATCTGCATTGGCAGTCGGTATAAAAACAGCTAGCTTCAGCATATTTTCCGCATATGTTTCTTCTAAAATAGATCGATTTTCAAGCTGTAGAGCATCTGCTAGTAAATCATTGACACCACCTTCAGCTACATCTAGATTCGTATGTGCTGCATAAACGGCAATATCATTTTTGATAAGCTTTTCATATAAACGTCCAGCTGGATTGTCAGTACGAATATTCGCTAAACGTCTGAATATTGGTGGATGGTGTGCAATTATTAATTCACAACCTTGCTCGATTGCCTCTTGCGCCACCGCTTCATTAACATCCAACGTGACTAATACTTTACTGACAGGCTTGTTTAATGTGCCAATAGCAAGCCCAATTGGATCATTTTCCATACAAGCAAGCTTTTTGGGTGACCATGATTCGAATAATTGGATAATTTCCTGACCGTTTACTGTCTTCATCTCACAAAACCCCTTCCACTAAACTAAGTAGTGCGCCTAACTCTGCACGTTTTTCATCAATTTCAGGTGTTTGATCTGCCCCTTCAATGGACTTTAATACACGTTGCCAATTTTCTTTTTCACGCGACCATTTTTCAATAAATGCTGGTGATTTTCGCTGCATTAATTTTGGTCCAAATAAAATTTCTGGGTCTGTTAACTTCATTGGACCTCTTTGTAATACAAGAATTTCGTAAATTTTTTCGTCTTCTTCTAAAATCTCTTCATCCTGTATTGCCCAATTATGTGCTAAAGCCCATTCGCGTATCACCTTAGCATGAATATTCGGTTGCAAAATAAGACGTGTTACCCCTTGCAGCTTTTCAGGGTGCTTCTCTAAAATGGAAACAATAAGAGGTCCCCCCATTCCAGCAATAGTAACTGTATCTACGTGATCAGTTGTTTCCACTGCCGCTAAACCACTTGCAAGACGCACCGTAATTTTTTCTGTTAACCCTTCTTTTTGCACTTGTCCAACTGCTGATTCAAAAGGTCCTTTCACAACTTCCCCTGCTACCGCAGAAGAAGCAATACCTTTATGAATTAAGTAGCATGGTAAATATGCATGGTCGCTACCAATATCCGCTACAACTGCTCCTGAGGGAACAAATTTTGCTACTGTTTCTAATCGTTTTGATAATTTCTGTGCGTTCATTTTTTACCGCCTGCCTTATATAGAGTCCATTCTTAGTATGTATGATGTCGTGAAAAAAAACAAATGGAGTTGCCTCAAATTTTGAGCAACCCCATGTTTCATTTGAAATGAAGATAAAATAAATTGTAGCTGTACTAATTACGCAATTTAACGCTTTTTTAGTACAGCTACTTTTTTTACTATTTTAGAGTTGAAATGTACTTAGCGATTTCTTTTGCTTCCGCTTCAGTTTTCATTCCAGGTTGCATTGGAGTTCCTTCGATACCGTTAGTTAAAACGTCAACGATACGAGCCTCATCTAAGCCATGTAAGTTTGGACCTACAGAGCCTTTTAAGTCACCACCGTGACAGCCAATACAAGATTGTACTAAAGCTGAACCGTCATCAGTAGCTTCAGTCTTTTCGCCACCGCCCTCTTTTTCAGCAGCAATTTCTTTTTTGTCTCCTGAACCTGTTAAAGACATGAAGAAAATAAGACCAATACCAAATGCAAGGATTAAGATGTAAGGAACGACTGGATTGTTTTTCATATGTTTCCCCTCCTCATTGTAAATCTACTTCTATTATAATATAGAATCAGTCAACACCTAATATTGTACTTCATTAACCATGAAACGAAAAGCCCTATTCGCTAAGTTTTCCTTTGTTTGTAACAAATTCGACATTTCTGTAACTATTGGATAAAATATGTCTTGAAATCGCCAATATTTGGACTATCTATTAAAAATCTAGCTTCTTCACACAGTTATTTTTCCACTCTTTACGCTTTCATATACCTGAAATTAAAACAATTAATTAACTAAATAAGCTATACTATTATCTCAAAATACTATTATTCTATGATGAACAAGGTTTTTCCCAAAAAAAGAGATGCAAAAAAGAATCTGTAAGCTATATATGAAAGCAAACAGATTCCCGTCATTAAAAAGAAGTTATACAAGGTGAATTCTTATGATAAGTTTATGATATAGTAGCCAATCAGTGCTAGTAATCCTAGAACACCTGAGACCGTGAAATAAAATAGCTTCATTTTTATACCTGACCAAAGCCAAACACCGCAATTTGCTGCAATCAAGCAAAACAATGCAATATTATTTCCATTAAAATATGTAGTGTAAATACGAATAGACATACTAAATAACAAAACCGCTGCTAATAAATGAAAAATAGGAGCTAATAAATCATTTTTCTGTGCCACCCGAAACGCTGTAATGAATAATGCTAGTGCAGCTATTCCAACGATTACCGTTAAAATTAACATTAATGAGGTTATTGTAAAATAGATAAACAGAAGAGCAATTATAGCGATACATATACCTGCAATTAAAAGTACCAACTTTCTCTTTTCTGAAGGTATTATAGCTTGTTTATGATGTATTGGATCTAGCTCCTCAAGATCAGCTCCTTCTGCGTAAAGAGCCGCTAAAAAGTCACAGTAGTGCTCCGGTAATAGCTTGTTCTGCTTCCAAAACAAAATCTCATTTAAGATTATTTTTTTTCGAGGATTTGTCATAGTGTTTACTCCAAACATTGCTTGATAATGGTTGTTATTACAATTTTATCTCAAAATCTTCAAAAACACATCTGTAAAAAGTAGCAAAAATATTAAAATTGTCTCATTCAAATTACTCGATATAAGTAATTATTGAAATAATATTTACTATGATTGACGATGAGATGAGAAAAAGGTTGGAGAGTAATTTAAGATAGAAAGGTTTTTTGGTGAGAAGGGGTTTCTACGGGCGCGCGGATATTTGCTTTGCTTCCGCGGGTATTCTCCTCCGGCGCGCGGGTATTCGCTTCGCCATAGCTGTCAACTTAAGAAAAGAAATGTGTATTTCTTTCAAAAAGTTGGT
>NZ_JARVRU010000119.1:0-41361 GCF_030209535.1 Lysinibacillus sp. fls2-241-R2A-57 | reverse complement strand
TAATAAAGCCAGCTATCTGAAAAAAACATCAGAAAGCTGGCCATTTGTCGTGCGTACCGTGAGGTGCGCATATTTTTTTGAATTCGGGCTTACTATTGACTTTATTTATCGACTCTTCAGCAACGAAAAAGTATGTGAATTTTTATATGATGAAGAATTGTTTACGACTAGAAATGAAGCTACAGAGTTTGTTGAATGGAATTCAAATCCTGAAGAAAAAGGATTTAATCGGTGGATATTAGTCGAAAAAAATAATCAGCAACAAATTGGAACGTGTGGATATGATTCTTGGGATAGAACGAACCATATAGCGGAGATAGGCTATGATTTATGGCACGAATATTGGGGACAGGGATATATGAAAGAGGGATTGATAGTTGCTATCGAAAGTGGCTTTAATAATATGGCACTGAATAGAATTAACGCATTTGTAGCTTTGGAAAATATCAATTCTATAAAATTATTAGAAAAGCTAGGATTTAAGAATGAAGGGATTTACAGAGATAAGCATTTATTTAGAGGTAAGTATTATGACCACTACTCTTTCTCTTTGTTAAAAAGAGACTGGAATCAATTCTAAGGTTAATTCAACGATTCGACTAACGATCCCTTTAGTATGTGAATGATTGCACTTAAACTAACGGAGACTTTCCTTCAATAAGAATAGGACTTGCGTGTATTACTGAATCCCATACGCACAAGTCTTTTTGTTATGCTTCCTCAATCACTCCTGCAGCTTCTTACATAGCGTGATAGCGACGATTAGGTTGCCTGTAAAAATGAACCCTCTGCCTCACTATCAACGCTCCTTTTACCATTCTCTCCATTCTTCGGTTATGTCATCTTCGGATTCTAAACCAGCTATACTCGCTGCTTCTATAATAAATTCATACAATTCTTCTCTCTCCATAGTCTCAATAAAGTAATCATAATTATCATTTAGTTCATTTAAACTGATAACCACTTTTTCAACACATTCTAAGATTTCTTCCTCAGTCAGATTATTTCCAAGTTCTTTGAGACTATTGATGTATGTATCAAGAACCTCATTAGTTGCATTTATATTTTCGTCTGTAAAAATATCATCACCTTCATCCATTCTTTGTTTCCATTCTACTGTTGGTTTATTTTTTGTTAGTTCTTCAAAAGTCATAATATCCTCCCCGAAAATGTGTTATTTTATCTTGTTTATTACTTTCTTTTATTATTATTTGTACTTTTTTGAATAAACAAATTCAGTAATCGGAACTGTAATAAATGTAAGACCTACCACAATAACAAGGGGATAATTATCAATGTTATTAAATTTACCAGTTCCTTCGGAAATAAATAGTATTAAACCAGAAAGAATCATTAGTACATAATAACCTATCTTGGCACTTTGAGTTTCGATATGTCTATCTAATTCATCCTTCTCGCCACCACCTTCATGATGTCCCCAATTAAGCCAATTAAAAAAATAACTTAAAGCAAGGAAACTAAAGAATATACTACCAGCATCAACAGTTTTGAATTTTATCCATTTATACAAGGAAAATCCTGCGATTGATAAGAAAACAACAAAGGTTATAAGTGCGATAATTTTTTTTGTTTTATTCATTCTATTTTCCTCCCTTCTCTGATATAAATAATTCCTCCATAGTGACCTTTAAAGTCCTCGCAATATCGAATGCTAACTGTAAACTCGGGTCATATTTATTGTTTTCAATAGCATTAATCGTTTGCCTACTCACATTACATTTTTCTGCTAATTTCCCTTGTGAAAGACCACTTTTTTCTCTATATTCCTTAATTCTATTTTCCATTCACCAAGCCACCTTTAGATTCTATAAGGTGTAAAACATCTTTTACATCCTTATTGTAAAAAAGGATATATAAGATGTCAAACATCTTTTACATCTATATATCTTTTTTCTTCTTATTTTTTTATAGATACAGTTTGAAGTTATCGCCCAGCTTTTCCCCCTGTTCACACCGTACGTTGCCACCCGAATGGCAGAACAAATCTTAGCTGAAATCGGAACTGATGTAGAAAAGCAATTTCCAAGTGCAGCCCATCTCTGTTCTTGGGCGGGGCTAGTACCTGGACACAACGAAAGTGCAGGAAAAAAAGAAAATCCTCCGCTATGAAGAAAGGCAATAAATACTTGAAATCGGCTCTAATCGAAGCAGCTCATTCCGTCAAGGGATCTAAAACCTATCTAGGCGCATTATATAGATGGACTGCAGCCCGAAACATGGACTTTTTTAGTGCCAGAGATTTTATTTTCATGGGAGTTTAAGAAGAACAGAGACGCTAATTAAACAATCGCACTCCGTTAGTTGAACAAGGATATACTTCCATCTTTCTCGTACATCACCTTATTCCCTTTTGTAATTACATCCACAAGTTTCACATTTGGAATGAGTCTTATTGCTGACCATTTCCCCGCAAGAATGACAATTATTAACATTAGGCTCATTTACTTTTTTACCCTGACTATTCTTATAATCAGTTCTAAGTTTTTTTACATCCCAAGTATAAACGTTAATAAAACTTCTTTTTTAAAATCTACTGTTATCTTCGTAATAATAATCTTCATCAATAATATCTCAAATAAACACTACATTTCCTCTTCAAATTCAACTAACAAACTGGAATTATCATGTGAATCAAAATTTACTATTTTCCCCTCCTTTTTAGGATAAAGATTCTCCACTTATAAATCTTTTTCCTTCTTAAACAAAACTGCGCCTTTGTTGAACAAAGACATTCTATACCAAAAAGGTATTGGAAAATTATTACATGAAACCAAATAAACTCTTAAACGTAAATTTATTTAAGAATAATTATAAAGGTCAGTAACTATTTCAGGAAAAGGGATGAGTCATATGAAGAAATTGTTGCAAAGAAATAAAAGCCAAACGGGAAAAAGTAATAAGAGTGATAAAAATTATACATTTTTAGATTTCATTTTTGATGTACTATCCTGTATACCAGAATTAATTTTCTTACCCTTCAAATTAATCTTCTGGTTGCTAAGAAGCGTAGGAAGATTAATTGGAAGTGTATTTGATTTTGTATAAGATTAATATACATACCCCTATTAAAACAAGGTACTGGTTAACCCCAATATCTTATATAACGTTTTAGCTTGAAACTTGGCGAAGGATTTATTTTTTATTAAGGGAAAAGTTAATTTTATCAATGGTCTAATCCATTTTTCTGCAACTGGGGAAGGCGTCACTAAAGCACTGTTGATGATGGCTGAATCTATTAATCGCGGCTTTAAACTAACCATTTGAATAGCAATTTGAGCTCCTAGTGAAAATCCGACTACTATGACACGTTTATTTTCTGCTTTTTCTTCAATTATCGTCAGAAGTTTATTTGCACAATCCTCAATTGAAAAATCAGCGTCATCATTGATTAATTCTGGTACAACACAATGATAATCGGAAAAATATTGGACTTGTTTATCCCACATCCACCCTCCCACACCACCCCCATGGATCAACATTATGAGTGGCTTATGTAGTTCACAGTACTCCTTGTAATGCATTACCACACCTTCTTTCTTTGTTCTAGTATTTCTCGGGAAATAATTAGATTATTCTTGTATTTTATACACTGTATTTATTTTACTATTTATAGTGTCATATTTATAGTTTCTGTTGCATATATAATACTTGAAAAACATTTTGCATATTTTAATGAAGCATTGTGGCTCTTGGGATTGAGGAAGAAAGACAAAAAAATAATAAACATGGAGGTAATACAAATGGATCAAAACAAAACGAACGAAGTAAAAGAATTAGTAAAAGCCATCACCCCTTCCAGTTTAGGAGAATTTCCCCTCGCACCAATTAGTGGCTTATATGCATGGAGTGAACAGCAAATCAGTGAGGAACTTCGTATCGATGTAGACGGATACTACCCACAAATGGTCGCAAGCGGAACTATTATTTCAAACATGTCTTCTACTATTCATTGGATTGCCAAGTTAACAGCTAATGGACCAAATACTTGGACAGGCAATATTCGAAATAAATACTTAGACGAAATACAATCATTTCCTTATACAAATGTAAAAATACAAGTAACACACGGTTCATTAGCTGAACAGCATACTGCAGAAGTCGCATTTCTGATTGGAGGAGAGACAGACCGAACTAGCTCGTTCAAGTTTCAATCTCCTTACTACCATCCTGTGGAATTTGAATTTGATGGTGAAGAAGGTACAACACCAGTCACAACCTATCAAACACACGCGCATCCAGACAAACCAACATCTTTGCCGGATGAAACCCTGTCAATTTCAGAAGTTTTTAAACGCACTGGGTTTGATGTAAAAATATCAGAAGGTAATAATATTGTTTCCAAAGACTATACAGGGACTGATAAAAAGTGGAACACTCAAGAGATGCATGATGCCATGCAAGTATATTGGTCACACTTTGATAATAAACCGCAATGGTCCATGTGGACATTCTTTGCAAATTCGGAAGCTGAAGAAGGCCATGGTCTGGGCGGTATTATGTTTGATAGTATAGGTCCGAATCATCGTCAAGGGACAGCCATTTTTAATAATTCATTTATTTCAGATCCACCTAAAGGGGACCCCTCCCCAGAAGCTTGGGTACAGAGATATCGTTTTTGGTGTGCTTGCCACGAGATGGGACATGCTTTCAATCTCCTGCACTCTTGGCAAAAACACCTAGGTCATCCTTGGGAACCGTTGGATCGCCCTCTTACCCCAGAACCAAAGGCTCTAAGCTTTATGAATTATCCTTTCAAATTTGATGGCAACCAACAGGCTTTCTTTAAAAACTTTGAGTATCGTTTTAGTGATCAAGAGCTTTTGTTTTTGCGCCACGCTCCTGAGCGCTTCGTACAAATGGGTAATGCTGACTGGGCTGTAGATCATGGTTTTGAGCAACCAAACATTTCTATGCACCCTTCATTTAATCTTGAATTGAGGGTTAACCGTAAAACATCTATATTCCAATGGTTAGAACCTGCAGTAATTGAAATCAAATTAACAAATACTTCGAATCAACCTCAGACAATCAATAAACATATATTGTCCGATTTATACGGAATGACTGTAATAGTTAAAAAAGATGGAAAACAAGGACGTCGATTACTACCTCATGTTCAATATTTATGGAACAAAGAGAATAAGGTAATAATGCCTGGTGAATCACTATACGAAACTATTTTCGCTTCCGTAGGGAAAAATGGCTGGTTAATTGATGACCCAGGATTTTATAACATTCAAGTAGCTATGCAAATAAACGGCCATAACATCGTATCAAACAACTTAAGACTTCGAGTTTTACCACCTACCGGATACGATCAGGAATTCCTTGCTCAAGACTATTTCTCTGAAGAAGTCGGCCGTGTTCTTGCATTCGATGGCAGTCGTTATCTTGACAAAGGAAACGATATCCTTCGTGAGATAACTGAAAAACTTCCTGACCATGCTGTTGCTCTTCACGCTCATATCGCCCTTGCTAAACCATTGGCGTTCGATTATCAATTCCTTGACTTCACAGGAGACTCAGATACAAAAGGTAAAATCAAACTAATACCTGCCCAACCAGATGAGGCACGTAAACAGTTTACATCTGCGTTAACAGAGCACAAACAGATTGCTGCTAAGACACTTTCCAATATAGATTATCATGATTATATGGGGACATTCAGTGAATTTCTAAGTAAACAAGAAGAAAACAAGGAAGCCGCACAGGTACAGAATGTCCTTTATCAAACGCTAGCTGAACGGAATGTGCTTGATAGTGTATTACAAAAAATCCAAGATCGCCGTGAAAACTATGAACAAAAGGAAAATGAATTTTCTACGAACATATAATATTTCCCCGCTTTCCATCTAAATACAAATAGAAAACCGTCATTTCAAGAAAAGGTTAATCGAAATGACGGTTTTCTGTTTGATTTTAAAGTTTGATCATTTATTCTACTTAGGTTCGTCCCAAAAGTCCTTACTAAAACTCGTATTTGCATGATATTTCCCAACTGGTTTAGCAATATCTGAACCTCTAACGATCGTTCCTTTTCCAAACTTTTGCTCGATTTGATCAACGAGTTTAATGATTGGTTCTTCCTTTACATGCTCTTCAAAATTAAATAACGTTAGCTGTTGTGTTGTTTCTTTAATATCACTGACATTCGATACAGTAACACCCAGTAACCGTACTGGCTCTTCATTCCAATGCTTATTAAATAGATACCAGGCATGCTCAACGATATCTTCTTTTGAATGAATTGCGTTATTGATAGACTTACATCGTGTACACGTTTCCCAATCAGCTGAACGAATCATGATACTAACAGTTACCCCAGCAAGTTTTTTAGCCTTTAATCTTTCCGCTACTTTTTCAGAAAGTATTGCGATTACTTTATATAATTCATCTCTATCTGTCGTATCATGAGAAAGTGTTGTAGAATTCCCTACACTTTTCGTATCGTATATTGCTTCTGGATCAACAGGTCTGTCATCTTCGCCATTTGCTTTTTGTTTCATCCTTAGACCATTAATACCGAAGTTTTGCTTTAATACATATTCATCAGCTACAGCTAGTTCTCCAATTGTTTGTATACCTAATTTCCCTAATTTCTCCGCTGTACTTTTGCCAACCCCATGCATCTCAATGACATTCATCGGCCATAATATTGTTGGCACATCGCGCTTACGGAGTATTGTAATACCCATCGGCTTTTTCATGTCACTTGCCATTTTCGCCAAAAATTTATTTGGCGCAATGCCGATTGAACAAGGGAGTTGCAGTTCTTTCCAGATTCTATCTTGTATATTTTGTACGAGTTGCAATACATTTTGGCCATCAACTATAGGAAGTTGCAAATAACCTTCATCGATTGAAACTGGTTGAAGAATTTCGCTATATTCTTTTAACAAATTAAAAAAAGACTTGGACGCAGCTCTATATCGTTCAAAATTAGGAGGTAGTACAATTAGCTCTGGGCACTTTCGCCGTGCCTCCCCAACATTCATAGTTGTATAAACACCTCTTGCCCTTGCTTCATAACTACAAGTAATAATAATACCTCTACGTTCTTTAGGATTTCCTGCTATAGCTATGGCCTTGCCTTTTAAACTCGGGTCATAAATCTGTTCTACTGAAGCATAAAAACTGTTCATGTCAATATGGAGAATGATTCTTGATTTATTAGCCATACTATTCCCTCCATAAATAACGTATTATCGGCAACATCTAATCGTTTTGATAGATGCGAAACGATAGGCTTTGTTGATTAACACAAAACAAGAATATTTGTTCTTATTTTATCATCAAAAGGGATGTTTTGGCTATCACTAACCGACATTCCTCACACGTTTTCTCATCGGAAAATTTTTGATCAATTAATCCATCTCCTTATTATAAATATTAACTAGTCATACATACGCTTAACCAATTCCATGATTATTGTTACATGCTTACTTAAACTACATGAACCATAAACAAATACCACTGAATAGCCTCTATTCTAACAGGGCGAAATTAAAAGTTACGAATCTTTTATAAGGAGTTGATGAAAGATTAATGAGCATTTTCTCATTTTCTATCAGGCGTGTTGATTAGGAAAAAATAGGCTTAATTTTTGAGCGAAAAAAAGGATTTTTGTTGGCTCATCACAAAAAGTTATGGATGATATTTGTTAAAACATATGCCATGTATTAGTTGATCTTCGTTCTGATGGGCAACTCCTTGGAGATTAGCGTCACAGATAAGACCCTGCAACGAGCAACGCGAGTAAAGCGGCTCATCGGACGCCCCAGGAAAGTACCCAGCTGGAAAGGAAATCACCCCCTCGTTTTTTGTCGAAGAGCCATAGAAAAGAGTTGTCTCAGCGCAAGAGACAACTCTTTTCTTAGTATCGAAACAAAATCGCTCTTTATCGAAACTATTTGAGCTTTTATCGAAACAAAATCTCATTTTATCGAAACTTTTTAGGCTTTTATCGAAAAACAAGCTCTCAAAGAAATCAACCACACGTTATTGTAATGATCCAATATATTCCTATTTTAACTGATTGTAGAGTAGGGCTACTCGATTCCCACTGGAAAGCGAGACAGACGAGACCCTGCATGGAGCGAATGTTTTCTGTGCGAAAGCGTAGTGTAACGTAGCGGCAGCAATTGTTTTATATGTGCGAAAGCGAAGCGACAGCAACAAAACGAGTAGCCCGTAGCGGAAATCTGCCTCTTAGAATGTATAAAAATGGTTAATCAACACACCTGTTAATTTTTAATCATGTGGACCGATCTAATATTAAATCTGCTTGATCTCGAATAATGTATGCTTCTGGAGTAGCGATATTGGCTCTTTCAGTCATAGCGTTAGCATGGTAATATAAAGGATTTGTCTCATACAAATATTCATCAAATTGTATTCCTGTAATTTCAGTTATTGTTGTTAAAGGAACTTGGTATTGTGTTAGGACATCCATATTCTCTAGTAAGAGACTTTTTGTCGAAGAACGAAATTCTGCCTTCAAGTTATGTTTCCAATAATCATCCTGTAATATTTTAAATGCGACTGAATGGAGCCTATCATCAACCCCAATATAAAAAGCTACTTTCCAAAATCCGGCCGGTATCTTTATACCGCAACCTAAAGGTTTTTGATAGCCACAGTACTCCCTGTCATTTTCCGTAAAGATAGGACCAGTGAAAATTGAGAATTTTTTATTTTTGCTCTTTGTTTGATTAATAATCCATCCTTCGATATCTCCCCATTTTGTATGATGAAACTCTTTATGTTGAGGGGCTATATTGGCAAAGCAAAAAGAATCACAATCTCCATCCTTTGCTTCATCTCTTTCTCCCCAACCTACATCAGCTCTTCTGACAAGGTGACCTCTATCCCACAAGTCTGCTTGACCACCTTCATATAACCATCCGCCTACCTGATTTCCCTCTCCAATCCGATCATCAGTATGCCAATTATTACATCTCCTAAGTTGTAAATCCCGTTCTTTATCCGTATTGTTTGCTCCATAAATTGCAAATTTCCGTACTTTGTTCATCACAATTGAAAAGTGCGTAAATGGATAAACTTTACCTCCTTCTAATGCAACTTGGCCAATATCTTCACGTAAACGTGGAAAAGGGATCGGAAACTCTTCTCCTAAAAAGGTAGGATTAAAGCCTTCATTTAAACTCATTTTTGAACGACCTCCTTCTTCTCTAGAAATCAATACGAACCAATAGATCCTCTTGGACATTACAAATAAACCAAAAATATATTGCTCGGGAAAATTAATCAAAGGGATGAGGCATGTCCTAATTTTGTTTGTTTATATTTATATATTTGCTCTGAGCAACATATATGACTTCCACATGCTATTCTCATTACTTAAATTTTGATTTTCCGACAGAAGAAAAGATCGCTATGGTATCACCACTTTGCCTTCCCTATTTTAATCAACAAATGTATAATCCCCGTCACTTTCAAGTAAATCCTTCAAAATAATCAGTGCTTGTTCAAGTTGATTTTCAGGAGCAGTGATTGCTAGGCGAACTGCATTTACTGGCTTCGCATTTCCTACAGCAAAACGTTCAGCTGCGTACACTTGCACACCCGCTTTGGATGCAAGCAATTCAAATTGAACACTCGAAAATTTTTCGGGAAGTATAAGCCATCTGAAAATACATTCTTCTTCTCCTAAAATGTTGTAGTCTCCTAAATATTGATTAACAAGGGCATTTTGTTGCTTGGCATACGACCGGTGTTTCTCTAAAATTGTTTGTGCGATACCATCATGAATCATCCTTGCTGTAAGCTCCACCATCATAGGCGACACTGAGATATTTATATTGTACAGGGTTTCCATTATTTTCTTCCGGAGTGCTGGAGGTGTAACAATAAAGGAAAGTCTTAAGCCAGGCGAAATGGTTTTTGACACACTTGCAATATAAATGACCTTTTCTGGTGCGTAGGAGGCTATTGGTGCATATGGCTGTTCCTTAAGAAAACTATATATCGCATCCTCAATGACGATTAAGCCCGTTTGCCTTGCAACTTCCGCAATCATTTTTCTTGTTTCCATCGACATTGTATGGGTAGTAGGATTATGAAAATCAGGAATAACATAAAGCCCCTTTATATGCTCATTTTTGCAAGCGTATAATAACCCCTCTCTTGTCATTTCTCCGTTTCTTTGCTGGATTGCTACAAGTTGGATGCCAAGCATATTTGCCGCTGTTTTTATCCCTGCATACGTAATAGGATCTGTTCCAATTCGATCTCCTGGTTGAAACAATGCAGCTAGTGTCCCAACAATGGCATTTTGTCCCCCAGCACCAAGTAATACAGGTTGATCCGTTTGAAAGTTGACTTTTTCCAAAAGCTTTATGGCCGCCTCCGTTTGCCATGCATTACCTTCAGGTCGTCCATACTGAAATAATTTGCTAAAATTAGGGTCATTCAGCATCTTTTTCATATAACGTGTAATATCCTCATTAGCATGATTTTCTGGTAAAACAGAACCCATTTCGATCATCTGAGAAGAATTACTTGTTGGTAATAAAATTTTATTTGTCGCTGCATCTGATGAAACGAATGTTCCGCTACCGATAGAAGCATAAATAAGCCCTTTCTGTCCACAAAGCTTAAAAGCCCTTGTTATCGTGCTTAAATTAACATCTAAAAAATCAGCTAATTCTCGCTGAGGAGGTAGCTTGGTCCCTGGCGATAATTTTCCATCCTTAATATCTTTTTCAAGCTGTTCAGCTATGGCTATATATAATGGAGCCGAAATATTGCTGATATTTGGCTTCCAGCTCATTGGATACTCTTCAAATGAATTTACTGGCATATTCTAAGCTCCTTCTCTCTTATTTTTTGCATACAATATTTAATTGTCTTGCATACAATGATAATATTGTATGCAAATCATTTCAATGCTATAATTTTTAAAAAATCAGAAAAAAGGAACGATAAATTATGGAATTTTCAGAAAAAATCTTAAATACACCATCCTCTTTCATCCGAAATATTTTGAAAGTGACTGATGCAGAGGATGTCATTTCCTTTGCAGGGGGCCTTCCGAACCCAATCTCTTTCCCAATCGAAGCATTACAGGCATCTGCGAACCATGCCATTGCTGAAAACGGCAGTCGTCTATTCCAATATTCATCTACACAGGGCTATGCACCTTTACGTGAGTACATCGCTGCAAAATACCAACGTGTACACGGATTAGATGTACATGCTGACGATGTCTTTATTACAACAGGCTCACAGCAAGCTCTTGAGTTAATTGGGAAAGTACTGATTAACAAAGGTGATGGCATTATCATTGAAGAACCTGGTTATTTAGGTGCTATTCAAGCATTCACATTAAGTGAACCAACCTTCTATGGTGTAACTCTTGAAAATGACGGATTAAACTTAGAAGAGTTAGAAAACGCTCTACAACAACCAAATGTAAAATTCATTTATACAGTACCAAATTTCCAAAACCCAACAGGTCTTACGTATTCTAAAGAAAAACGTCAGCAAATTTGCGAAATCATTTCAAAATACGATGTAGCGTTAATCGAGGATGATCCTTATGGAGAATTACGCTTCGAAGGTGAACCACTACCATACATCGGTGCTGGTAAATTAGAAAATAGTATTTTGCTAGGTTCTTTCTCTAAAACAGTCACACCAGGAATGCGTCTTGGCTTTATCATTACGAAAAATAAAGAATTAATGCAGCATATCGAAACAGCGAAGCAAGCAACTGACCTACACACAAATATTTTCTCTCAATATGTCATTTATGATTATCTAGCAAACAATGACTATATGGAACACGTACAAAAAATTATAACGTTATATAAAAACCAAGCAGATGCCATGCTAGACGCTATGCAAGAGTTCTTCCCAGCGCACGTGGACTACACACGTCCTGAAGGTGGAATGTTCATCTGGGCGACAATGAACAATGGAGCATCAGCATTAGATGTTTTCCATCAAGCGATGGAGCAAAAAGTTGCCTTCGTACCTGGCGACCCATTCTACACATCTAAAACTGGAGTTAGTACAATGCGCCTAAACTATACGAATGCAACACCTGAGGTTATCCGAGAAGGAATTAAACGATTAGGCAGTATTTTATAATCAACAAAGAAACCGTATGAGCGCAATTCAAAACGCTTATACGGTTTTTTTACATTATTCAGGATAATAGATGGTCATACTTACTCGTGTTAAAGTGTCGCCAGGATTCATATATATGTGTGGACGATCTGCTTTAAATCTAATAGAGTCTCCGCTTTTTAATTTAAATTCATCTTCATTAACACAAATCGTTAGGTCACCATCAAAAACAGTGATAAATTCTTCGGTTCCCTCTTTATGAGCTTCAGCACTTAATTTTCCTTCCCTTTCAATCTCCACCGTGTATATTTCAAAGCGGCTATCCTCTTGAATAGGGAAATATGGATATACTCTATATCTTCCATTATCCTCAGACAACATCTGAACATCTTCTCTAACAATAATCTCAGTATCAGGCTGTGGATTATTAATAAGAGTAGTAAAAGAAACCGTTAGCCCATTCGCTATTTTCCAAATAGTAGTAAGAGTTGGACTGGACTCGCCTCTTTCAATTTGTCCTATCATCGTTTTACTTACACCGCACAATTGAGAAACCTTCTCTAAACTTAATTTTTCCTTCTCTCGAATAGCTTTTAAATTTCTAGCAAAGATAAGATGAATTTCTTCCATTAAATATCACCTCTTCAGAATGTACAATATAACGACCATTATGTATAATAAAAAGACCGACGTTATATTGTTTATTTCGGACATTATAACATACAAATTCAAAGGGGGTCGGAAAAATGCCTTTACTTTCTTTTTTAGTATTCGTTATGATTACTAGCTTCACACCAGGTCCTAACAATATTATGGCAATGGCATTTGCCAACAAACATGGATTATCCAATACTTTTCAATTCTGTTTAGGGGTTGGGGTTGGTTTTTTGACGATTACTGGCTTGAGTAGCTTATTTAATATTGTCCTTACAAATATCATGCCAATGATCGAATTTCCTTTAACCATTCTTAGTGTTGGCTACATGTTATATTTGGCTATTAAAATACTAACGAGCAAAGAGGATAATAATGATAAAGAAGAGGAAAATAAGCGAAATTTATTTTTAATCGGCGTATTCTTACAATTCGTCAACCCTAAAGGTATTTTGTTTGGCATTACAGTAGTAGCGACCTATATTCTTCCCTATTATTCTTCCTATGTCAGCTACTTTCTTTTTTCTTTATTTTTAGGAATGGTCGGTATAATGAGTACATTCAGTTGGGCGCTATTTGGTTCAGCTTTTCAAAAAATTTTACAACAGTATCGCCAATCGTTTAATGTCGTGATGGCTCTTTTATTAGTGTACAGTGCGATTTCAATTCTCGTTCATTCATAGGATTATTAGCACAACGTAAAAAGCACCCCTCTTCGTGCGCTATAGCGTCGAAAAGGGGTGCTTCGTTCAAATCTGAAATTATTTTGTATATGTTAAAACGGCATTTTTCTTAAATTTTGCTAAAGCTTGTGTTGCCTCATTTTTGTTTGCATACTCAAAAATCCGAACGTCCTTTTTATCAAATACTGTTATAACCCACATCATAAAATCTCCCTTCCAATTTGTTTTTGTAATATAACAACCACCGAAAACTGTGATACTTTTTCTAAACTGTTTTATAACAATTCCTTACTTGATTCTTATTTTACGCCAATTTTTTTAAAAATAAAGCCTTATGTGAAGCCCTTCACAAACTGTTCAATTTCAAAACGCTTTCATTGAACAATTTGTGAAAACCTAAATTTTCAAGGCATAAATACAATCTTTATATCGTTTCGATATTGTCTATACGCCACTTGGGATACCCTTGCTATCTGTCGTTCAGGGTACTCTCTCCCTTTCTTATCCGTCCCATACAAAAAAGCCGTATGTACGCCTTTTCCACGACGCACATACGACTTTTCAATTTCGATGATAATTAAGTAGTAGTAGTAGATTTTTTATTCCATACAGTGAGACTTTAATCAGTGGGGTTTTCTTCATCTCCCACTGCAAATCGGGCAGTTACTCTCGCCCGTAATGCTTGGATAAATTTTTACTTAGCAGAATGCTTCTTCTTGTTTCGCTGATAATTCAATTTCAAAGCCTAAATCCTCAAGCATACGATAATCACTGTTTACTTCTTGGCCTTCTGTTGTTAAGTAATCCCCAACAAAGATACTGTTTGCTGCATATAGACCTATAGGCTGAAGTGACCCAAGATTGACTTCACGCCCACCAGAAATACGAATTTCTTTTGTTGGATTAATATAACGGAACAACGCTAAAACCTTTAAACAATAGCGTGGATTTAATTCCTTTGTCCCTTCTAGTTTCGTACCGTCAATCGCGTTTAAGAAGTTGACAGGGATAGAATCCGCGTCTAATTGATGAAGTGCACGAGCAATATTCACGACATCCTCTTTTGTTTCCTTCATACCGATAATGGCACCTGAACAAGGCGATATTCCATGCTTTTTCGCAATTTCAACCGTATTAACACGATCTTCATACGTATGGGAAGTAGTAATATAGGAGTGATGTCGTTCAGATGTATTTAAATTATGGTTGTAACGGTCTACCCCCGCTTCTTTTAATTGCTGTGCCTGTTCTTCTTTTAATAAGCCAAGACAAGCACATACTTTTAAGCCATACTTTTCTTTAATTTCTGTAACAGCTTCACTTACTACATTGACATCCTTTCGAGTTGGCCCACGACCACTCGCCACGATACAATAAGTACCAATTTTATTGTCAAATGCTCGTTTTGCTCCCGCTAAAATTTCCTCTTTCGTAATGAATGGATATTTGTCAATCGGAGCTGTTGATTTAGATGACTGTGAACAATAGCCACAATCCTCCGGGCAATAACCACTCTTAGCATTCATAATCATATTTAATTTTACTTTTTTCCCATAATAGTGCTTACGAATAGCAAAGGCACCATCCATTACCTTCAATAGCTCATCATCATCACTATTTAAAATAGCAAGAGCCTCCTCATCGCTAATGATCTTCCCCTCAATAACTTCCTCTGCTAACTGTAACCAATTCATTAGACATTCTCCCTCTCTACGTGAACAATTATTTATCAATTATGCCTCGGCATAATTGCGTCCAGAATCGGCTTTGTGCTTGCACAAAGAACTCCTTTCCGATTCCTTGACATCCGCCGGAGGCTTAACTTCTTTCAGCGGATGTTTGGACACCCACTGAAAAATAGCTTCAACCCGCATTTATCTCACACCTATAGAGGTGGGATACTTTTGCTGAAAGAAGTTAAAGCCCTTGCTGAATAAAATACTTTGTAAAGTCGCTCAGCCAGTAGTGCAGAAGCTATCGCTAAGCAAAAATCTGCAACAATACTGTTTAAAAAGCCAACTAAGAAAATATGTGACCAGCTAGTTTCCATGTGTAACCAGAAATTCAAAGACACATATAAATATGGAACGGCCACCGCGTAAATAACGATAAGCCCTACAATATTTGCACCGATAAAATGTTTTTTCGTTGGAGTATCCACTCTTTCAATTATGAAACCAATTACTAAAGCTGCCAGTGCAAAGCCAATAAGGTAACCAAATGTTGGTTGCAGTACATAGGTGATACCTCCACCTTGTGTAAAAACTGGCAAACCAACTAAACCAACGCCTATGTAGACGAGCTGACTTTGAAATCCATTGCGACTGCCAAGTAAGCAACCAGCTAAAAAAACAAAGACAATTTGTAGTGTAAAGGGCACTACAGGTAGCGGTATTTTAATAAATGCTCCGATTGCGGTTAAAGCGGCAAACATCGCAATCATTACAAGTGACAATGTTGATTGTCGTTTGAACAACTTACTCCCTCCCACTCCTTAAAAAATTGCACAATCGTCTCTTTTGTTGTATCAATCATAAAGCGCATTTCATCATCAGATATAATGTATGGCGGCATAAAATACAATATATTGCCAAGAGGGCGTATCAGTAAGCCTTTCGCTAAAGCACGTTTATATATTTGATAACCGATACGTTCCTCACTCGGAAGTGGCTCCTTTGTTTCACGATTGGCGACTAGTTCAATGGCGCCAACTAGCCCTAGCTGTCGATATTCACCAACAAACGGCAATTGTTCAAATGCCTGCATAGCTAGCTTTCGCATACGCTCACCCTTGTTTTGTACAATGTCAATAACACGTTCCTCTTCAAACATTGTCAAAACTTCTAGGGCTACTCGACATGCTAATGTATTACCGGAATAGCTATGAGAGTGTAAAAACGCTTTCATCGTGCCGTAATCATCATAAAAAGCGTTGTAAACATCATCAGTCGTTAACACAGCGGATAGTGGCAAATACCCTCCCGTTAAACCTTTTGACAAGCACATAAAATCTGGTGCAATACCCGCTTGCTCACAGGCAAATAATGTACCTGTTCGTCCAAAACCAACTGCAATTTCATCTGCAATTAAATGAATATCGTATTTTGTACAAAGCTCTCGTAATCGCTTCAAATAGATGGCAGGATACATTTTCATGCCAGCTGCTGCTTGAATAAGTGGCTCAATAATAACAGCTGTAATTTCTTCATGGTGCTGACTAAGCTCTTCTTCAACAAATTGTATACATTGAGCTTGACAGCTTTCAGGCTTCTCCTTAAAAGGACATCGGAAGCAATCTGGCCCTTGTGCGCGTATAGTATCCAATAAAAGTGGCTGATACACTTCGTTATACAACCCTACTCCTCCAACAGATAAGGCACCAATTGTTTCACCGTGATAAGCATCCGTTAAGGCTAAAAAACGCTTTTTCGTTGTTTTTCCAGTTTGCATATGATACTGAAAACTCATTTTTAGTGCGACTTCTATAGCTGATGAGCCGTTGTCTGCAAAAAATACTTTATTTAAACCGTCTGGCGTTAAGGCTACTAATTTTTCTGCCACCTTAATTGCAGGTTCATGTGAAAAATTCGCAAAAATCGCATGTTCTAATGTAAATGCTTGATCGCTTAATGCTTGACTAATTCGAGGATTTGCATGTCCAAATAAATTAACCCACCAAGAAGATACGGCATCTAAATAGCGATGATTATTTTCATCATAAAGCCAGACACCTTGTCCTTTTTTTAGTACAATAGGCGGAAATTGCTCATAATCCTTCATTTGTGAGCAAGGATGCCAGACATGCTGTAAATCTCTCTTTTGCAATTCAGTTAATGCTTGTTTCATATTTGACCAACCTTTCAAACAAAGATGTACGTGAAATGGAATAGTCAACAACATGTGAAATATCTTGAAGCTTAGGAATTGTTGCATATGGCAAATCATGATGTTGTAGAATCGTTTTCACATTATCTTGTTCCATCTTACTGCCTGTGTCTCCATTAAATACAATGCCAAGAACCTCAACATTTCGAGTATGTAAAGCTTCAAGAGTTAGCAATGTGTGGTTAATTGTTCCTAGTGTTGTTCGTGTGACAATAACAACGGGAAGCTTACTTTGAACGATTACATCAAGGAGCGTATTTTCTCCAAAAGTATCTAATGGAACAAAAAGTCCCCCTGCTCCTTCACAAATTACGACATCGTATGATTGCTGTAACTTCTGAATTTGCTGTAATAAATGCTCCACATTAATTTGCTGGCCCTCCAGTTGCGCAGCAAAATGTGGTGATGCGGCTTCCTTAAACGAATAGCCATTTAAATTTTCTGGCTCCAGTCTTTGTAATGAATACTTTTCATACATTGCTGTATCGTAGTAATAGCAATGCCCATTCTCATGTACCTCACCAGTTTGTACAGGCTTATAAGGCGTGACTTGTAGATCCTGCTGTTGTAATTGGCGCATCAGTAATGTGGTGATAACTGTTTTACCGACATCTGTATCTGTCCCAACAACCCAAAAATGTTGCATCGTTAACCTCCCCCTCTCTTTAAGTTAACTGTTTACATTTTTAAAGTTAACACATTTATTTTTATTTTGTAAATGCTATTTCCACATTTCTTCATAAACAGCTCTATTCTTTACAAAAAAAAGAGAATTTTGCGATAAATCAATAACTTTTTTCATCAGCAAAAGACACTAGATCGTTACCTTGAGATAAAATCTAGTGCCATTTTATTAAAAAACTATTATGTCAATGATATTAAGCTGTCAATTTAAATATAGTATGGATCTTCGGCAAAACTAGGGATTGATTTCCGTTCCGGCTGGGCGTTTTGTAGCTGACGCTTTGCTTTCGTCGAGGAATAAAGCTTCCTGGGGGCGTCCGCTGAGCCGCTGATCCCCATATATCTTTTGGCACTGGTCTACAACTTTATCTACAAATGGTCTAGTAGATTTTGGGCCCATTCCTGATAAAATTCCAATCATAGTTTTCCCCCCCTAAAATAATGAAGTTGTAAGTAACTCTAAATCAAGTTAATGAACTAATATTTTGTTTTTCTGCACATTCGGTTTTTTCCTTCATACTACGATGTATCATATTAAATAAAATTGAAGCCAAAACACCTATCGCTAAAAATATTAGCCAACACCAGGAAATATGGTTGAATTTATTTAACCATGATCCAAGATAATTTCCGAAAGAACCTCCAAAAGCCCAACATGCTTGAAACATTCCGAAAAACAAACCTGCTGGCTGGTTAGCACTAAATTGTGCCACCGTCATTTCAGCTCCTGGCAGTACAAGTGTTTCTCCTAACGTATAAAGAAAAATACAAAATAGCATCCAATAAATAGATGACATGAGCGGAATCATCCCGATTGCTACCCCCATAATCAAGACACCAAATTTCACCATAACCATAGGATCTTGATTAATAAATAATTTTCTTAAAAAAAACATTAAGAGTAATCCTGAAACCCCATTTATTATGAAAATGGAACTCACTAATTGTTTATCACCAGATAAATCATATACTTTAATTGGAAATAAAATATTTAATTGAGCAAACATGATCCAAAACAAAGGCATTACACATATAAATAATACAAACAATTTATTTGAAATAGCTGCTTTCAAACTTAATAATACTTTTTGGTTATCCTTAATAGTTCTAGGATATCTACTGTGATACATAAAAAGAATAAATGATAAAACTAACATAGCAATACCTGCGATAGTAAATGGATATACTGGATCAAATTTAACCAATAATGCTCCAACTAACGGACCTATAATCACTCCTGTGTTAAGCATTTGGTTAAAGTAAGTAAATATTTTTTTTCGAACTGTTTCTTTTTGCGAAGTAAAGAAAGCAGTCACAGAAGGATCAAATAATGCTCCTCCAAAGCCAAATAAGAATGCTGCAATAGCCACAGACCAAAAACTGTTAGCAAAAACAAACGCCCCAAATCCTAAAGCTCTTACCATCACTCCTAAAATTACATTTACTGTATGACTTACACGATCACCTATAAAACCTGTAAATACTGGTAGCCCACGCTGCGAAACGAGAATTGTAGTTAAAATAGTCCCCACTTCCCAAGAGGAGAAGTGGAGATCGTTTGTTAAATGCAGTGCTAAAAAAGGCATAATCATAAAACTTCCTGTATTCATAAATAACACAGCTGTAAGTAATATCTTGATGGGAACAGGAATTCTTGTATTTATCATTTATTGTTACTCCCTTCCTTTCTTCTAAATTTACTGCAACATTTTAGTTCCGTTATGTAATCTCCTGTATAGCTCTACTTAAAAGCCTGACTATCATTTGATTTTGTTAACCTTCTTTAATTTTTGATGGTTAACAATCTCTTTCGTTATGTTACCAATGATTGTATAATAAAGTCAATGTTAAAAATTCAGAGGTGAACAGGATTGATTAATAACCAAGTAGCACCAGAAGAGCTAGAAATTGTCCGCAGTTTCTTAAATACCTGGGAGATTCCAAATGATACACGTAAGCCATTAGAACATTTAAATTGTGAAGAAGATATTAATAATTTTATATCAAAGAATTTTAGTGGTATTAAATTTTCTGGTAAGTTAGAGGATGTACATCGATTTCGGAAAGATATTCGCATGTCAATAGAAACAAATAATGTTGATAATTTAACCAAGTGGTTAACGAGTTATCCTATAAATATATCCATTTTAGATGTTGATAATATTCAATATAACGCTATTAAAAAACATAACTTTTTTAGTAGTATTTTAACAATAATCACCAAGAGCATCTCCTTAAGTCAGTGGAAACGTCTTAAAGCATGTCCAGATTGCAAATGGGTTTTTTATGATAATTCTCGAAATGGAAGTAAACGTTGGTGTGGGATGTATGCATCTGAACCAAAAGGGAGATCATGCGGTACCATAGCAAAAGTGCAACGACATCGAAAAAAGAGTAAAGCTACTTCAAAGGAATTGGAATAATATTTTTGTGTGCAAAACAAATATTTAACGTAGAGTGAGAATAACAAAAGATTCCTAACGATACCAACTTCTTTATATTGTCAATTCAACACATTCCATGACGTATATTTGTTTGGCTTTTTGAGAGAATATTGGAATAGCTTACAAATCAAGAAATTAAAAAGCATTTATTCAAGTTATACAATAGTTGCTACAGTGTCATCTGCGAAGGAAGAGGAGTGATTGAGGAGACATATCAAAAGGGCTTGCATACATGAAATTTAATCATACATGCAAGTCCTATTCTTATTTAACAAGCCAACGTTAATTGAATAAGAAAATCGATTATTTATTTTTTAATCCATTACTTTTTCTAATAACTGATTTATAAATTCTGTTTTACCTAAATGTATAGGATTTTCGGTCTTTTATAGTATCTGCTAAGTTCCTTTAATATTTTCATACTCAATTACAGCTTGTGGGTTATTTCGCAAATAATCTCTGAATGCTAAATGCTTTGCAAGTTCTTTACTATTTTTGTTACAAACATAAAGGTGGTGCTCCACCCATTGTGTACCTTTTCCATCCCACAGGGTGGATATATCCTTCCTGCCAAATGCTTCTCTACCTTCAAAACTCCATTCTTCTTGATGAAAATATCCTATCTCTGTGCGACAGCGTAGCGCTAACGTAGCGATAGCAACAACAAATGTTTTCTGTAGCGAAAGCAAAGCGGCAGCTACAAATCTTTTAACTGTGCGAACAGGAAAACGAGTAGCTAGGAACCGAAATCACCTTTATTAAAAGACAACATTTACAAAGATCTCAATTCTATGACACTAGATTGTTACCTTAAGGTAAAATCTAGTGCTGCCATAATGTGTATTTAAATTGCAATTTATACAATGATTGTAGCTAAAGTTTCAATAATTTTTAAGGAAGGAATATTAGCATCACTATATTTCCGAATATTATCAAAAATTAAAAGGATTTTACTGTTTGTTCGTAGTATTAAACTAGATGGGGGTGGCTGTATGTTTGGTATTTTCAAAGAATCAGAAAAGATTATAGATACTTATGAGCATGTTAGTTTTATTTTAAAATCCTTACTCACATATGAGCTTAGAGACTTACCGATTCGTTATGAATTTTGGTATCGCGTGGCTATTCGTCAGGAAGAATTACGATCGTTAAATACTGAGCATCGAAGAAAAATTACGATGACTACAGCAGTAGGACGCTTTCACCAAACGCAATATGAGGTAACGAAACAAAAATTGGCAAAGCTTGAGCGTCTCGCAGATATATATAAATCGTTTTGTATCGAGGAAGAACGAGATGCATTAAACCATCGACTCCACTTCCATAAAGAAGCGATTACCGAACTCTATGAGCATGTTCAAAATAAAGAGCTATATACGTATTGTGATTCAGTACAGCAACAATTTTGGGATGCAGTCAGCGAAGATATATTAAATGCAATTGCCCACCTAGATTAGTAGATGGGCAATTAGTCTATCCTTTTTTCTTTGAGCATTCCTTTATCCATCTGTACGAGTCAATATAAATATCTATAGGCTTCTCTTCTATCCAAAAACGATTACTTCCTCTTACATATCAAAATAAAAGCAAGCTCTTTCATACTTGCTGCATGTTATATAGTCTGTCCTATTGTTTTAAATTCTTAAATTAAGTTTTTTTGAAGTGAAATATTTTACTGCAACTACTTTTTCAACAGAAATTTTACCTGTTGTACCTTGTAGACACAATTCTTCCGATTCATTTTCATAAAAATTGGTTTTTAACCAATCAAAATCAAATATCTTCTCCCAATCAGACATATCAACATTTCTATTATATTTATAGACTCTAGGTAGGATGATGTCATTATCGAAACTTCCACTATTTAAAGGAACATGCCAAGCTTCAAAATCAGATAAAAGTACGTCTTTATCATCAAGCTCTATCGTTAGTAATACGAATTTTTTACGTGCAACATCTGAAAATCGGAATCTATAAAATTCAGGAATTTCCGTCCAAAGCCAAACGGGATATTCACCTTTGTAATTCGCCAATCGTTTAGACATTTGTTCCATCATCCATTGATAATGCTCTGAATACAAACCGTATTCATTATTACCTTCCATATACCCTTGCTTCATGAATTTTTCCCATATTTTGCGTGGCTGAATTGAGTAATATAAAGTCATAAAAAACTCCTTTTATTTATCCCATATATGAGTCACTTTACCAAAAACCCCACCCCTTGTCACCCAACCATTCATGAATGTGATCCACGGACAGCATGAATTTTATGTGTAACATACCTACCTTTCACACGACAAAATACAACATCATCCATCGAATGCTCCGTTTCTTCAACTACAGGTGTTACTGACTGATTACTTTTTAGCAAGGTTGCCACCTTCTTTGTATCGTTCAACTGACTGACCTTTACGAAATAAATCAGCTATAAGAGTCCTTCTGTTCTGGCTACTTACTGCAATTAATCCAAATTTGTTCAAGATCATTTTCAAGTAATAGTTGATGTATGTTCATCCAAATCCACCCTTATTCTAATAATACTATTTGAATTATTTAAGTTTATAATTCGACTGTTTTTTATCCAATAGTAGTTGAATTTGTTTTTCCAATTCATCATTTACTTTGTCAATTTCATTTGGTAAAGCTTTTAAACTGGAAATTTCGCTTGAGTAGCTCCTAAAGATTAATTCGCTGTTAGCCGCTTTCCATTCTTCTTAATTCACTATTTTTGGTCTATCTCTATAATCTTTTTTAATACAATTGTTTTAATTAAAAACTTACGGTACTTTAATTAATATAACTCTGTATTAATTAAAGTCTGGAGGTTTTTTATGATTGCTTGGATTATTACTGCGGAAATTGCCTTTTGGATTGTTATTATTCTTGGGCTTATTTGCAGATATGTTTTGAAAATGCCGAAACTAAGCATTTTATTTTTTGCATTAACACCTGTTATAGACTTATTACTTGTCATTCTCACTGCGATGGATTTAAAAGCAGGTACTCCTGCTTCTATCTCTCACGGAATAGCAGCCATCTATATTGGTGTCTCCATAGCGTACGGTAAAACGATGATTGCATGGGCAGATGAAAAATTCCAACAATGGTTTTTAAAATCTGATCATAAAAAAGAGCCAATGACTAGAATGACAAAAGGTAAGCATGAAATGAAAATGCTTGGACAGCATATTGTTGCCTTCATCATTGGTGCTGGATTATTGTATGCTATGTCACTTTTTGTTGGTTCAAATTCTGATACTTCTTCCTTATTTCAAGTAATGAAAGTTTGGGGTATCGTACTTGCAATTGATGCCGCAATTAGCATTTCATACGTGATATTCCCAAAAAAGAAATAACTCAAAATTTGAAACATTACTCCTCTTTATTCGTAAATATATAAAAGGAGAGGAAGTTAATGACAATAGATATTAACATACATACAGGTGGCTATGTAGAAGAAGAAAATGTTATTGTAGACATTCAATTTCAAGTAAATAGCGGTGAGCTTGTTGGATTAATCGGTTCAAATGGGGCAGGTAAGAGTACAACCTTGCAGGCAATGATGGGTGTCTTACCAATTATGGATGGGCAAGTCTCGATAGGAACTTACGGCTACATACCAGAAAGACCAATTTTATATGAGTATTTTACATTATGGGAGCATATTGATTTTTACATGCGTGTTGCAGGTAAAGAGGCTTCTTTAACAGATCGTGCGCAAGAATTACTAAATATTTTTAAATTAGACCATAAGCTACATGATTATCCAACAACGTTTTCCAAAGGTATGCAACAAAAAGTGATGCTGATTTTAGCATTTCTTGACAATCATTCTTCTTATATTTTAGATGAACCTTTTATGGGGCTAGATCCACAGGCAATGCGTAAGCTCTTAACGATTTTAGATGAATTAAAAGCACAAGGCGCCGCAATTTTAATGAGTACACATGCACTCGATACGGCAGAAAAAATATGTGATCGTTTCATACTAATTGATCGTGGGCGAATTATACAGCAAGGTACACTCACATCGTTACGCTTAACGGTGAAACAGGACAAAGCATCTCTTCTCGATATTTTCGATACATTACTTGAGGAAAACCACCATGACTAGTTTATTTCAGCAACGAAGAAAAATAGAGCGCTCCAATAATTTTAAGCTACTAGCAAGCGTTATCGATTGGACAGTCGCCTTATATATTGTTGTGCCGACTCTTGTGATTGGCTTTTTCCTTTATAAAGACTTTATCTTAACTATAAGTACATCGTGGGTCGTACATATTCCGCTAGCTTTCTTAATTGTTCTGTTATTTATTATTACACGTATTGAAACTATTCGAACTTATTCGCAGCGAGCTGATCGTCTTTTTTTAATCCAAAACCGAAAACAAATGATAAAGTTAAAACAAGCTGGTCTTTATTGGACGTTTAGTAAGCATCTCTTCATACTAATTTCTGCCATTGCTTTATTAGCGCCCATTTTTATAATCGTTCATCATGTAACGATATTGGAATTACTTATTTTATTACTGCTACTATTTACAACTAATTTTTTCAATGCACTTGTACAATTAAGACTTCGTCGATGGCAGCAGCTTTTAAGTAAAATTGTGATGTGTATTCTCGGCACAGTTTTCTTTTTGTATGTGCCCAATAGTATTACTGCACTTTTGTATCTACTTCTTCTTGTCTATTGCACAAGCTATTATTATAGACATTTTATTTATAGCACGAAATATTTTGATCAGCAGGTGGAGCTCGATCAGGCAGCGTTTTATAAATGGCAAAGTCTTTTATTTCAAATTGCTCCTGAGCTTAAAAGTCAGTTAGCACCAAAATTAAAAAAGCCTCGCCTACTATGGAAAAATTCAAAGCGCATGTTTCGACGTTCTGATTATTTTATAGAGGAACTAGTATGCAAAACGATGCTTCGCCAAAAACAGTATCGCTTTGGCTATCTTCGTTTTTTAGTGATGGGGATCGGGCTTACCATCATTGTTCCGATTTGGGGTAAATTTATCATTATTGGAATGCTTTATTTTACTTTACGTAGCGTTATGCAATCGATAATCCAGCAAATTATAGAGCACAAAATTTGGTCAATCTTTCAAATATCCAATGAACAAACTCATACAGCTAGAAGTCGATTAATAAAGGGGTTTGTGGATTTTCCATTATTGTGTATTATTGTTATCCTAGTTATTTTTAGTCTTGTAAATTAAAGCTCATCACAATAACCCGGGGTTAATTTCCGTTCCGACTAGATATAAATAAACTATATTTTAACAAATATCATCCCGACTTTTGGTGATGAGTTCTAAAATAAACAAAGCTTGGATACAACTAGCTGATAAAAGAGAAATCGATGCTGTTTCGATTTCTCTTTTACTATGTTTGACCTTTAATGAGCTATTGTTTTGAGATTTATCGAGAACTTTTGATTGTTTATCGACTAACTTTTTCGATTTATCGACCAACTTTTTAAAGTTATCACACAACTTTCGAAAAATATCGACATCTACCTTCATGAAACACTATCTGACCGCACTTTTGAGGCAAAATTTAAATATTTAACATCAAAAAAGCGTGAGAAATCAACGTTTCTAAATTGATTTCTCACGCTTTTTAAGGTTTTGGCCAGTTTTGTCCCAACCACCTTTTTATTATCTAGTATCTTCCATTCCTTGTAAAAGCATATTTCTAAATTCCTGTGCTTGGTCAGCTTTAATGGCAACTTTGTTATAACGTTTTTTAAGTCCAAGCATGAAAGTTACTTCCACAGGTTCTTTCATCTTTAAAATAAACTGTGGATAGGCCTCGCCAAAATCACGTGCTACAAAATCAATTGTATCCTTCGATAATTTCCCTTCCAATTGGTCCTTATCCTCAATAAGCTCTTCAATTTGTTCAAAGCGAATTTCTGCACGTTTCATCAAACCTAACGACAAATACAGCTTATCAGATGTTACATAGACGGGATTTAAACGAATTGCCTGCATATCTGCAATAAAAAATATAACAGAGTATACATTAAAAATAAGCAATAGAATTGAAAGAACCATCGATTTCTCATGTAGCCACCAATGAATCCCAATTGTTTCAATGGCTATTCCATGGATGATCATAATTTGAAAAGCAATATAGCTCGAATTTTTATGTAAGGTTAATCCCGGACGCTCTTTTCTCTTCCAGCTTGCAAAACCGTAGTAAAGAACTAAAAAGTCTGTGCAAAGCATTTGAACAATAAGATGCTTTGGGGCATGTTTATCAACTGCTTGTGGAAATGTGAACATGTCTGGTAAAGTATTTGATCGTACATCCGCTAGAATTCTCGGCATGTAGCGAACAAGAGTTGAAACTAGTAATATTTCTAATAAAATAATCGAACCTTCAATGGCAAATCCAACCCACGTTACCGCAACAAAAGGTTGCAAATATTCTATCGGAATAATAAAACGCGCTGCAATACAACCAGTCGCTGCTAATAGTACCGCTTGTTTTACAGAAAACTTTCCTTTATACAACATGAATAGAACAGGCATAACGAGAAGAAAATCAATTAAAGAGCCTATAACAACTCCATTTGTTTCAAATGGTAAAATTGATAAACCAGGCCCAGTGTTATAAAGCATGTAATTGCTGGCAAGTACCACTAACAAAAAAGCTAGCCATAAATTTTGCTTTTTCTTTAAAGCAATCATATTAAATCTCTCCCTTTTTCAAATGTTGATCGTTTAACTCATCGATAATACCTTCCTTAATTACAATCTGATTTAGTTTCTGAATAATTTTCTTTAATTCCACGACCTCACTTAAATCGAGCTTAGAATAATATTTAGAGATAATAAATCGTTTTATTTCTTCCTCTCGTTCAAAATACTTAGTGCCTAAAGTATCTAGACTTACAAATATTTCACGTCGGTTTTCAGGATTAATACGCCGAGTGACATATTGCTGTTCTTCAAGTTTACTAACCAATTGACCGACAGCACTTGAAGTAATATTCAAATAACTTGCAATCTGTCCTATCGTCACTTGGCTATTTTTTTCAATAAAATCTAATAAAATTATTTGCTTAGGCGATAAATCATCAGTCACTAAATTCTGGTGTAACTTAATGAAATGACTATCCATCGAATAAATGGCATCATTTATCTCCTGCACAAGGTTATATAGAAATTCCTCATCCTTTTTCATTAACAACCCAATCCTTTAAGTGAAATTAATAGTAAAGTTTGCTTTACTATTAATTTCACTTTACTACATTTGGTTATTGCTGTAAATAACGTAAGCATTAAAGACTCTATCCTTTCCCCAATAATTTTCAATATTTTTTCACAAATTGGGATTTGATTCTCTTTTCGCGGGTATTCACTTGCTTCGCGCGGATATTTGCTTCTCCTCCGCGGGCATTCTCTTACTTCGCGCGGATATTGATCTCTCTTCCACGGATATTCTATGCACTACTATCTTTTTTCAATAAACTTTTGTCTATAGACACGCGGCGAGTATCCCGTGTATTCCTTAAACTTCTCGATGTAATAGCTAACTGTACTAAAACCTGTTGTTGCAGCAATTGTCGTGATTGATTGCTCGCTATCACGTAATAGTTCCATGCTTTTGCGAAGGCGGTAATGTAATAAGTATGTGAATGGGGTCATACCGACCATTTTTTTAAAGAAGCGACTGCATTCTTCCCGACTTAAAAAAACATGTGTAGCTAAATTTTCTAACGATACCTTCTCTTGATAATGAGTATGTAAATAATTAAGCATATCTTTCGCTCGCTCATGTTGGACAATAATTGCTGGGTCCAGTATTTCTTCCGTTAACATCGATTGTGACAAAATCGTTTCCCAAATTACTAATAGCTCTCTCCATACTTTTAGCTCATAAAAGATGGCCTTCTCTTGTAGCAATTTTGCTATA
The DNA here is from genome assembly GCF_030209535.1 of Lysinibacillus sp. fls2-241-R2A-57. Taxonomy (NCBI): domain Bacteria; kingdom Bacillati; phylum Bacillota; class Bacilli; order Caryophanales; family Bacillaceae; genus Lysinibacillus; species Lysinibacillus sp. fls2-241-R2A-57. The sequence goes on along the minus strand of NZ_JARVRU010000119.1, from coordinate 12,965 downwards.
ACTTCTACTTTTTGTGCCAATTGTCCTGAAAGCTTTACATAAGGCAATCTATTGTTTGCTATGTATGGCAGTACATATTTAGTAGCAAAAATACTCCCCTCATGTCCACCTAAGAGTAATGGATTCACATTCACACAGAGGGTTTTTGCTTGAGCTATATGGTAAGGCTTTGCTTCATGTAACCCTGATGCATTGACAAATAGTCCCTCCCCCTCCTCAACTACAAAGACATCTGCTCCTATACGGTATTCCACACGCCCACTTTTCACATAGACAAATTGAATTTCCTTATGCCAATGTAACGGTATAAAATCTAAACTTTCTAATCGCAGGACAGTCTCGTATAGTGCAACTGGGAATTCCCTCGTCCCATGTAACGTCAGTTCTTGTAAATCCTTCGCAATTTTAATATGTGTTAACGCCACACTTCATCCACCTCAATATATTGATATTTTCAAACATTTAAATCGATATTACTTGTACTTAACTTTCCTTATAATCATCCTATATTGATAGTTTAGGAGATGTTTTCAGATGAATCAATCAGTACAAAAAAATCGTACTCGCGGTTTTATTCTAGTCATTCTAGGGGCAAGTTTTTGGGGGATTGGCGGAACCGTCGCGCAAAAGCTTTTTCAACAGGAAAATATTGAGGTTGGATGGCTCGTTTCTAGTCGACTTCTTTTAGCAGGCCTATTACTAATTGCTGCCTATAAATTTACACATCGTAAGGAATCTATTTTTGTGATGTGGCGTACGAGGCAAAATGCTTTTAGACAAATTTTATTTAGTTTACTCGGAATGCTTGCGGTTCAATATACTTATATGATGTCAATTTCTCTAGGCAATTCCGCAGTGGCTACATTATTACAATATTTAGCACCACTCTTCATAATGGCCTATTATTTCATAACAAAGCACAGTCAATTGACAAGGCAAGATGGCATAGCTGTAACTCTGACACTTGTTGGTACTTTTTTATTACTAACAAACGGCTCGTTATCCACACTTTCTGTTCCATCGATGGCCGTGTTTTGGGGGATTTTATCTGGTCTTTCAGCTGCTTTTTATACATTATATGCCGTATCACTATTACAACAGTTTCACTCATTACTTGTTGTAGGTTGGTCAATGCTTATTGGCGGAATTGTGATGAGCTTTTTCCATCAACCTTGGCAAATTGACATGACAAATTGGGCATTTTCAACAATCACTTATTTTCTTTTTATCGTTATTTTCGGGACAATGCTCGCATTTTGGTTTTATATTGCAAGTTTGAAGTATTTATCGCCAAAAGAAACAAGTTTACTCGGCAGCCTAGAACCCCTTACAGCTGTTATAACAAGTGTGTTTTGGCTTAAAATTGACTTTGGTGGTTTTCAGTTTATTGGAACCTTGCTTATTTTATGTATGATTTTATATCTCACTGTTTTTCAGAAAAAACACTCTTAGAAAGATTTTGTTAAATTTGGATTATTCCAAAAACAATAGTCATTAATTCCTATAACAGCTCATAAAAACTATAAATCTATACATAAAATTTACTTATTTTATATATCTTTTTTCCTTGTCTGTCCAGTATACTGAAATTATCATCAATCATTTTAAAGGGGTATTTTTTATGGATAAAAAAGTTATTTTTTTCGAGGTTCGTGGCGGCACAGATAAGGGTCCTGATGGCTATCGACAAGATACAATGCCAATGGTGAATGCGCTAAAACAACGTGGACAAGATGCAGAAGTCATTTTCTTTGATGTTACAAAAAAAGAGGAAATTTATCATTACGTCAAAGAGCATGGTATTGCCTATGTATCACGTATAAATCCAGGAAACTTACAGCATGAGGAAGAATATTTTGAGATGTTACGCGAGCTATGTAATGCGGGTATCATCGGTATGCCTCATCCAGATGCGATGATTGGCTATGGCTCTAAAGATGTATTATCAAAGCTGTCTTCTACGAATTTAGTACCCGATGATACATTTGCTTATTATACGATTGAAGCATTTAAAGCCCAATTCCCTACCTCTCTCGCTATTAACGAACGTGTTCTAAAGCAAAATCGTGGTTCAACAGGCGAAGGTATATGGCGAGTTAAATTGGTTGAACCTCTTGCTGAAGGCATCACAGAAGTGCCCCTTGATGCGGAGATTAAATGTACAGAGGCAAAAGATAATCACGTGGAATATTGGAAACTTGGGGATTTCATGACGTTCTGTGAACAGTACATTACAGGTCCAAATGGCATGCTAATTGATATGCGCTTCCTTCCTCGTATTACTGAAGGTGAAATCCGCTTATTTATGTTACGTGATAAACCAGTTCACGTAGTTCATAAAAAACCAGCAGATTCCGAGGACGCATTTAGTGCAACATTATTTTCAGGCGCTCAATACCGTTATGATACACCGGAAGACTGGGAAGAACTTGTTCAAAACTTTTTAACCCAACTACCTCTCGTAACTAGTTTACTAGGCAATTATGACTTACCACTTATATGGACAGCTGATTTCATGTTAGATACGAACGAAACTGGCGAAGATTGCTATATTTTAGGAGAAATGAATTGTTCATGTGTAGGCTTCACTTCTGAACTCTCTTTAGCACATCAAGTAGCAGAAGAAATTTTGGCTTGTCTCAATGAAAATATCGATATTTCAGCATAAAATGAAAAAGTGCGATCTTTTTGGGATCGCACTTTTTATATATAGACTTTGATGGCCTGTATAAATTCATAAATAAAATACCCTGCAAAGCCAATTAATAATACGCCCGCTACTATTGTAAACGACTTTATCACCTTACGACTCATCGCTTTGCGGGTAACTGAAACAATGGTCATCAAGCCTAGATCATGTAACAATATGCCACTCAGAACCCCTGCCGCAATTACTAAGAAGCTATCTGACTCTCCCTGCCCATATGATTTGGCTAGTACGACACCGAAAACATTTACCCAAAAAACTAGATTTCCAGGCGAAATTGCTACTAGTAAACCATTACGATAAGAAGTAAAAAACGATTTTGTCCCTTTCTCTCCTGCCAGCGTAATATCATGATCAGCATTTTTTATAGAATCCAGACCTAAAAGAAATAAGAAACCAGCCCCTATAAGCCACATAGGAATTTGAATAATAGGCATTGCTAAAATGGATGCTAGTCCCATATACAAAGCAAAAACCAATACAACATCAATTGTCATGCCACCAAGCCCTACAGCCCAACCATGCATAAAGCCATTTTTTAGTCCTTGCTTTGTCATTTCAACTGTAATGGCTCCAACAGGCATAGCAATCGCAAGTCCTACCAATACATACGCTACATATAAACTCAAACCAACACTTCTTTTCTGTAATCAGATAAGTTTCATACGTCCGTTTATAGTTGTATTATAGCATAAAAATACAAAAATAGAACATTATACTAATATTTATTCATTTCCATGCAATTACTTTATTATTCTATGATGTTATCGGGAAACCTATACCTATTGCTATTTAAGTTTTTTTGAGGCCTATCTGAGCATTTTCGTCTACTAAAAGATTTCACGTGAACATTATTCTTTTTCACTTACAGCCTTTACATAAAGATTTTTAGAGTGAGAGTGCTGTTGATGTCACAAAAGAATATGGAACTGGGTGAAGTTCGGTTTATAAGGTATTGAAGGAAAATAGTTAATCTATATTACCTATTCTATGAGGAACCGTACCAAAAATAGGTGCGGTTTTTGTGTAAAATCCTATTTCCCTTCTTCAAATGTTTATATATCTAAAATAGCAGTGGACTAAAATTAATCATAGTAAATAAATTTTGCAGGCGTGTTGATTGGGAAAAAATAGGTTCATTATTGAGCGGTAAAAGGATTTTTTCGTTACTATTTTTCAGATATATTTCCATTTTAACCAATTGGCGGTTTGTGGCAATAATTGCATTATCCAATCGCCCTGCTTTCAGCTAACATGATACCAAATAATACAGGAAAAGGAATTTCATATTTTATTGAACAATTTCTGATAGGTGTTACCCAATTTAAAATCCGTTCATCTTCTATTATATCTGGAGAGAGAATTATATCATCTATTTCAGGAATTTCTTCCTCTTTTAGTACTTGATCAATAAAAATGGTATCAGAAAAAAGTTGGTTAAGCTCTTTCAGCTGACTGAATTTGACTCCAAATCTTTCTGATATGCCCATAAAGTATCTCCTTTTTTCACAACGTAATGTTTATATTTTCGATTAGATCATTCTGCTTTGTTCCTCAGCTCTCAGGCAAAAAATAATAATCTCACTTTAAAACTGTAAATGTCAAAATAACAATGTACATTTTTGCTAGTCTAAGCATGTACACTTTCGCTGATTAACTACTTTTCTATACAAGTGCGTGAATAATTACAACTTGACACGGAGCCTCTACTCGCACGATTCGATAGCCTAGAACCCAGCTATCCGAACAAGGCTATCATGCTCGCCTCTCCCTGTAAAGTTGTAATATACAAAGGAAATCAAAAATGTACTTGGTTAAACAAGCATTTTTGTACATATTTATTTCAACGTTTATAAAAACAATAACATTTCATTAATCGTTACAATTTTATAATTCATATCCAAAGCTTTTTCAATCATATATGGAAGGGCCTTAAGGGACGATTCGGTTGGGTGCATCAAAATGATAGAGCCATTCTTAATATTAGGGACAATTTTATCAATAATCTCATTTTGGTTTTCAATTTTCCAATCCATTGTATCCAGTGACCATAAGACAGTAACCATCTCAAGACGTGTCGCTATTTCAAGAACTCTCGTATCGAAATATCCATATGGTGGAGTAAAGTATTTAGGCTTAACCCCTAATAGCTCATTGATTATTTCATTGGTTTTAGTAATCTCCATATGAATTTCATCTACTGATAGTGTTTTCATATCCTTGTGAGAATAAGAGTGATTCCCAATCTCATGATTTGAATCTTTAATCATCAGAGCCAATTCAAGATTCTGTTCAATCCACCTTCCTTCGAGAAAAAAAGTAAGGCAAATATCCCTTTTCTTTAGTAATTCTAATAATTTTATTAGATACTCATTTCCCCAAGCTACATTTACGATAAAAGTAATGCTTGGAATGATTTCGTTCCCATGATAGATAGGCATCAAGGATTTTTTATTATTCATATCGTTTTCTCCTTGCTATTGTGATTCTTTAATGTATGTAAAAACAAATAAAAAGATTGTTTATATATCCTACTATTACTCAAACAAAGTTCTAATAATGAAACCCATTTACATTGCGCTGGGCCATCATCTTATACAGCTTTCTAATTAATACATACGATATTTTTGAGGCACTTTGTTATATCAATTTTAAAAATCAGACTAACAGTTGGTGAAAAAAGAAGAATGAACGTACAGAAAATCGATATTTATGTTGACGGCCATCCGATCCAAAGCAATTACTGTGAAAGTAAAGGATATATGATGGTTCCAGCCTTATTCTTTAAGCATACGTATGCCTTAGTAGACTATGATGGAGAAAAACGATCAATAACACTGGAAAAAAATGATATCAAAATAACCTTCTTTAAAGATCAATTTGTGGTCTTAATAGAAAAAGAAAATCAACTAAAAAATGAAACTTTGAAGATTTCGCCTATTGAGATTAATGAAGAAATCTTCATACCGTTTCAATTTGTTACTCAAATACTTAAAATGTCCATTTTGGAGTGTTCAACGGGAGGATCAATCAATTTAAGGACCAATAATTCTGTAAAAAGTAATGAAACAGTTTTTTATAAAGGTCAGAAAAATAAAAAAATGGCCGCTCTAACCTTTGATGATGGACCAGATGATATTTATACACCTCAAATATTAGATATCCTTGAAGAAAAAAAAGTCAAAGCAACCTTCTTTGTGGTTGGTCAACAAGTTAGGTGGCAACCTGAAATCTTTAAAAGAATTATTCGAGAAGGTCATGAAATCGGTAATCATAGTTGGAGCCATCCTAACTTTATAGAGCTAACAACATCGGAGCTGAAAAATGAAATTAAATCCACCGAAACAGAAATTCGTTCACATACAGGAAAATCTACAACACTTTTTCGTCCCCCATATGGTTTTATTACGAATTCGGACATTCAAATCATTAATGAATTAGGTTATAAGATCATCATGTGGTCAGTAGATACACTTGATTGGTCTGGTTTAACAAATGAGGAGATTATGTCGATTGTAAATAGGGATTTAACAGAGGGGGCCATTATATTACAGCATTCCTTTAAAAATATAACAGGCAGGCTCGATGGAACCGTTAAGGCTTTGCCTGAAATTATTGATAAGTTAATAAGAGAAGGTTATGAAATTGTCACGATACCAATGTTACTAGACTAATATTTTAACAGGTGTGTTGATTAACCATTTTTATACATTCGAATTAATTCGAATAGGCTGGTTTCTCTACGGGCTACTCGCTTTCCTGTGGGAGTCGAGTAGCCCTACGCTACAATCAGTTAAAATGGAAATATATCAACAAAATGGTAACAAAAAAATCCTTTTATCGCTTTTTCCTAATCAACACGCCTTATATTTTAATTATCTTTTTCCAACTAAAGAGGAGTGTACTTATGCGCATTTTATTCTTAGAAAGCCATCCAATGTGGATTCATGGATTACCAAATGGATTTATGGATGCGGGGCATGAAGTGAAAATTTCCGGTCCATTGGACGGTCTGGATATTCCTAATCTTATTTCAGAATTTCGACCAGATTTAATCATTACAATGGGATGGGGTCCTGAAAACTCAACGATAGGAAAGCAAAAAAAAATATATGAAAGCACGATAAATGTTAATATTCCTCATGTTTATTGGGCAACAGAAGATCCAACATCCACGGAAATATTTACTGTTCCTTATATTAGCAGAGCCCATCCGGATTTTGTGTTCACGATTTGCCGGGACAGGGTCGATTATTACAGAAGTTTAGGAATCCCTTCGGAGCATTTAGATTTTGGATATCACCCTAAAGTTCATTCTCCGGTAGAGTTTGATCCCCAATATTATTCACCAGTTAGTATTGTTGCGAATGGATATCCAAGAAAACTTTCTTATTTTCCAAATCATTTTCGTCACCAATCAATGAAAAATTTAATTAAACCGTTGATTGAAAATAATATTCAAATAAATTTTTACGGGAATCATTGGGATAATATGGGACCTCTTTTGGGGGTAGAAATCCCAAAAGAATGGATTCGTGGCTATATTGATTACACAATTGCAAATAAAATTTATAGTTCTTCTGATATCATCATTGGCTTGCAAAATCTGCCTACACAACTGACACAGCGAACATATGAAGTACTGGGATCAGGAGGATTTTTGTTAACAAACAGCACCCCTGAAGTCTTGCGGCTCTTTAAATCTGGAAGAGAATTAATAACATCATCATCACCTGAAGAAACAATTGAATTAGTAAATTATTTCCTTCAACACACTAAAGAAAGGGAGAAAATCCAGAAGTATGGCATTGAAACGGTAAACAAACACTCTTATAAAGCAAGAGCCCAATATATGCTAGAAGTTTTAGAGAAAAGTGGAATCTTTAACAAAAGGAAAAGTACCTACAGTTTAAGAATTGAAAGAAAAGTCTACCAACAGGGTAATTTTGAAATCTATAACATTAAAAATGGGGATACTTTTTATCAAATTTCAAAAGAGTTTGGGGTAACAATTGATCAGTTAAAGCATTTAAATGACTTAACCTCAGATATAATCGAAACCGGTCTCCCTTTGAAAATAAGATTAGCTGAAAATAAAGTGAATAAATACGATTATTATACAATTTGTCATGGAGAATCGTTGGGAAAGATCTCAAAGGAGTTTGGTATTTCAGTCGAAGAACTAATAAAAGAAAATGAATTAACATCAGATTTTATCTATGCTGGCCAACTCTTAAAGATTGATAAAAAGTATTTCAAATCAAAAAAGTTACCCTCTGTTCTCCTTTCTAAAGGTTTAAAGGATGACAAAATGATTTCCTTAACATTTGATGCTGGCGATAGTGCAGAAAATACTGAAGCTATTTTAGATGTTTTAAAAAAACATAATATACAAACAACCATGTTTTTAACCGGGGCCTGGGTAGAAAAATTTCCTCATTTTGCGAAAAGAATTGTTTCAGATGGACACGAAATTGCAAATCATTCATATAGTCATCCAGATCTAACGAAGTATTCCAAAAATGAAATCCTATCAGAATTAACACGCACATCTTCGTGTATTGAAAAAGTTCTTGGGATAAAGGGTAGCCCTTTATTCCGCCCACCATTTGGTTATTGGAATAAAATCCTCCTAGAAGCTGCAGGTCAAATCGATATTCCTTTTACAATTTATTGGAGCATAGATACTCTGGATTGGCAAGAACCAACTGCAGATACGATTTTTAGTCGGATTTTTTCAAAGCTTACAGGTAATGACATTGTACTTGCACATTTAAATGGAAAACCTACAGCAGCTGCAATGGATCTCGTCATACCAGAACTAAAAAAACAAGGATATCAGTTAGTAAAAGTAAGTGAAATGCTATGAAACTAAGTTTTTACAGGAAGTGGATATTATGCGTGTATTGTTTCTAGAAAGTGATCCGATGTGGATTTACGGACTTCCAAACGGTTTTTGTGATGCTGGGCATACCGTCATGGTTTCGGGTCCTCTGACTAAAGACAGCATCATGGATATGATATCAAACTTTCAGCCGGACTTAATTTTCACGATGGGACATACAGCAGAACATACAGAAGAAAAACAAAAGATGATTCGAGAGTGTGTCCCATCCACAAATATTCCTCATGTCTATTGGTCTACAGAAGATCCAGGTTATACATTCATCTTTTCCCTGCCTCTAATTCAGACCATTGAACCCGACTTTGTGTTTACCATTTGTCCCTCCAGAGTAGATTTCTATCGAGAGAAAAACATTCCTTCGGCACACTTGGATTTTGGATATCATTCAAGTGTTCATTCCCCTGTGGAAGTTAATGAAAAACATAAGGCTCAGATTGCAATTGTTGCGAACGGTTATCCAATGCTATATAAAAAAAGCCCTGATCACTACCGGTTTAAAGCGCTTCGGTCACTTCTCAGTCCATTTCTGGATGAAAATATAAGAATTGATTTCTGGGGTCGCTACTGGGATCAAATGGAGCATATCCTTGGAAAGAAGATTCCCAATGACTGGATTCACGGGTTTCTTCCATATACCGAGGCAAATAAAGTGTACAGTTCAGCAGAAATTATTTTAGGTATACAAAATCATGATACGCAATTAACACAGCGCACGTATGAAGTGCTGGGGTCAGGTGGTTTTTTACTTACAAATGATACATCTGAAATTAGGAGATTATTTTCCACAGGTAAAGATCTTATCGTAAGTCATTCCTCTAAAGAAACGATTGAACTTGTAAAATACTATTTAAGTCATCCTGAAGAACGTAATAAAGTAAAGAAAGCAGGTATGGAAACCATAAAAAAATACTCTTATGAGCAGCGAGCTAATTATATTATTGAAACACTCATCGATGCTGGTATTCTTTCAAAAAGTGCGAAAAGCTCTGGAGAAGGAAAATTGGTTCATTATGTGGATACATTAAGAGAAAACTACGAAATTTATATTATTGAGCCAAATGATACTTTATCGAGTATATCAAGAAAGTTTGGAGTAAGCATTGAAGAAATTAAGCATTTAAATTGCCTTAAATCAGATACAATTGAGGTTAATCATTTTTTAAAAATAAAAAAGAAATAATTAAATTGTAAACTCTTTTTAGATAATAATAGAGGTGAAACAATGCGTATTCTCTTTTTAGAAAGCGGAGAAATTTGGACTAATAGTTTAGCAAGAGGGTTTCAGGCGGAAGGGCATGATATTCTTATTTCAGGGTCTATAAATAATGAAAATCTATCCAAGATGATTGAAGATTTTAATCCTGATTTTGCTATTACTATCGGTTGGGGAAAGGAGCATACAAAAGATAAGCAAGAGATAATTCGAAAACAGATGGTATCACACAAAATTCCGTTGGTTTATTGGGCTGTCGAAGACCCAGCTTATACAGATGTTTGGTCGATTCCTTTAGTAAATACTATTAAACCTGACTTTATTTTCACATTATGCCCCGATAATGTAGAAACCTATAAACAATTAGGAATACCTTCTGACCATTTAGATTTCGGTTATGAAGAAACGATACACCATCCAACTAATATTCATCCTGAATATGAATCAGATATTGCTATAGTTGCAAATGCATATCCAGATATTTTAGACAAATATCCAGAACATTACCGCCACAGATCTTTGGATATTTTAATTAAACCACTTCTTATGAAGAATATTCGTATTGATTTTTGGGGGAACAATTGGGACAAAATGGCTGATTATTTTGGCTTTGATATACCCAATGAATGGATTCATGGTTTTCTAAATTATAATGATGCAAATAAAGTGTACAGCTCCGCAAAAATTTTATTAGGTTTACAAAATTATCCTGATTTACTGACGCAGCGGACCTATGAAATTTTAGGATCCGGCGGCTTTCTAATGACAGTAGATACACCTGGAGTAAGAAAAAATTTTATACCAGGTAAAGATTTGGTTGTCTCTTTATCGCCAGAAGAAACCGTACAGAAAATTATATACTTCCTTAATCATTCCAAAAAAAGATCACAAATTCAAATACAAGGACGAAAAACTGTTCAAGGCCACTCATATAAAGCCAGAGCAAAACAAATGATAAAAACATTAATTAACAATAACATTCTAAAAACTAGTTTTTATCCAACCAAAGAAAAAGGTGAAATTTTATATTATAGGCCACTGGATGATTACGAAACCTATAAGGTTAATAAGGGAGATACTTTGTATAGAATATCCAGTGAATTTAATGTTTCAATTAAGGATTTAAAAACTTTAAATGGGTTAACATCTGATTTGATTTTTGAGGATCAGATACTAAAAATAAGAAAAAGGATTGTTTAAATCGCATTTAGAAGTCATACGATGAAGCGTATCATAAGAAACTTTAAAATTTATACAAATCGGAAGAAAACATGAATAAAAAAGCTGGGACAAAACTAGCTGTTATCCAGAAAAAAAGAGAAAGTCGTTTCGAGTTCTCTTTTTTCTTGGATTCATTGAGTTATTTCATTTTCTCTATCCTATTTCTCTGTTAATGGGCCGTGTATTTCCGAAGATTTACTGCCATTAATGCAAAGCCCATTTCGTTTTCTACCTTCGATTTTCCATGGACAGAAAATCGAGTAAAACGTAAATCAGCCTTCAAGAATCCAAAAACTGGTTCTACATCAATTTTCCGCTGAAGATAGATGGCACCTGTTTTTTCTTCTGAAAGCGCCCTCGATACATTCCGGATCCAACGAATGCACCAGAATTTGTTTCTGGTGTCCAGGAGATCTTCAATGGACGTACCTTTTGCTGAATTGCTTTACTGTAAGGCATTTCTGGGCTTTGAATAATCGAATAACAAACTAAGTCTGGTCCAGCTACTTAGTCCAGTAATGTAGTAGTATCACGTATGGTTCTAGTCTGCGCAAATTCAAATGCCAGCCTATTTAATGCCTCACTAATATAAGGTCCCATTGGCACGCGACCACGCATAGGCTTTAGGCTGACGATACCGCTGCATAATACTCTATTTCTATTGATATTCAATAATCATTTCCCCACCCATTACAGTAAATCCGTCTAACAGGCTTGAATTTTACCTTTGCATCAGAAAATTGATCTTTTAAGCATGCAATTTTTAAGACAGCTTCCCATTCCTCTTATAACATTTGTTTTCTCCATTGTGATAGCATGTCATTGGATTTCGCTATGTCCATTTTTAATGCAACCTGTTTAGCAGCGCAACGTTTTTTAGCCTTTTCCCAAGCTTCTTCTAAAGCAGGTAAATAGCTTAAATTTTTTGTCGCTGAGACAAGCTGTAAGAAAATGTTTCCTTGTATATAGTACCAGCGAGGGTTCATGCTATCTAACTGTGTAGCTTCTTCAATAAGGCGCAGTGCCAAATACGGACTGCCTTCACTACGGTTCAAATACTGCGCGAAGGCTCCCCAGTAAAGAGCTTTATTTGGCTGTAGTTTTACCGCTTCTGCATATTGCACAAGTGCTTTGTCATGCTCCTTTGCAAGAACAAAATATTCAGCCATTGTATAGTAAGCATTCGCTTGTGCCTCGACCGACCCTGCTAATAATTCATCTACTACTTTACCGAATTGCTTATCATCCTGACTTCCTATATATGCAGCAAGTACATCACGTTCCGGATAAGAGCCATCTGCCCGTTCAACACTTTGCTTCACCTTTTCAGCAGAAGGAACAGGCATATTTGCATAGCCGTTCGCTTCCAACAATTCGACGTGTTGTTGAATTGTTGCGTATGAATCATGATCTGTAAACGTACTATCAGCTAAAAGTGTTTTGGCTAATTGATAGCTTTCTTTCACTTGACCACTTAAAAATAATTCATTTATCTGTTGAACTTCATCAAATTGTTTGACCACTATTAAAATCCTCACCTTCACCAAAAGAAAAGTCTTATAGGTAGTTTACCATCTTTAGAGAGAAAAGGAGCGATTATCATGCTAAAACAAACTAAATAGCAATAATTTTTTTATAATTCTTTTAATTTAAAGTTGAATCATAGACAACGAAGTCTGTTTATTGTATTTAAATCATCCTCTATTAGGGTTCATCACCATAACGTGGGATTGATTTCCGTTTCGAATGGATGCTTTCATGGGGCCGGGATCAGTAGATGTTTTTTGTGCAAAAACGGAACGTAAGCAGCATTGTTTAGTACTGTTGGAATTACTTTTATTTAAATTCATGCGTGTTGATTAGAAAAAAATAGGTTTATTATTGATCGATGAAAGGGTTTTTCTTGTTGCTATTTAGTG
>NZ_JARVRU010000018.1:0-42951 GCF_030209535.1 Lysinibacillus sp. fls2-241-R2A-57 | reverse complement strand
TTAGATTTAAAGCAAAATCTCAATTTTCCCTGTCCATTTTCTTGACATAGTATCAGTTTTTCCTGATTCAATATTTAAGGAAATGTTTTTAAAAGCATTATTAGAAGAGGACAAACAAAAGATGATGGAGGCATATGAAGAGTTAGTAAACCATGTATTTAATCAGATGGGTGGTTTTAAAATAGATGGTTGGAAAATAAAAAGTCCTGTTGATGTATAGATCTTTCAACTTGCGTTAAAATAAAAAAAATAATTTTAAAATAGCACTAGAAAATATTGAGAAAATTCGCTATATTTTAATGTGGAGTGGGGCAGGTGCAAAAACAAGACTGGGTCCATATTTTTATGTTATTATATAGATATAATAATTAAAAAAACCTCATTATTATATGAAAATGCTAGCCATTTTTAGGCCAATTATTCCATAAAGATTAAATAAAGAGTGGATTTTTTGGTGAGGGAATAGGAGGTTTTTCTCTTGATTTATTAAGAGGAAGGCTCGAAAAATGCACATAACTCTCATATAGATAGTTAATATTTTAATCTTTAGGTAATTGTGATACACTGCAATAAGGTAATAATTGATACAGAAAAGGTGTGCTCCAAGGTTACTCCATGGCTTACTGTACATCTAAGCAGGAGAGCTTACATCCTTTCTGCAAATCTTAATATATAAGGAAGGTAAAAATGAGTAACAGACAAATTAAATCAGATGTTATCTTAATTGGTGCCGGAATCATGAGTGCGACTTTGGGGACAATACTCAAAGAATTAGCACCAGATTGGAAAATTACAGTATTTGAGAAGCTCGATAAAGCTGGTGAAGAAAGTTCTCACGAATTAAATAATGCGGGAACTGGACATGCGGCACTTTGTGAGCTTAACTATACTTCAGAGAAAAAAGACGGATCAATCGATATTAGTAAAGCGATTAACGTTAATGAACAGTTCCATGTTTCAAGACAGTTTTGGTCTTATCTTGTGAACAATAAACTAATCAATAATCCAGAAAACTTCATTATGCCTTTACCTCACATGAGTTTAGTACAAGGTAAAGACAATGTAGAGTTTCTAAAAAAACGTCATGAAACGATGACAAAAAATCCTTTATTCCAAGGGATGGAGTTTTCTGATAACCCAGAAACACTTAAGGAATGGATTCCTCTTATTATGCAGGATCGTCCAGCAGATGAAGCTATCGCTGCAACAAAAATCGACACTGGTACAGACGTTAACTTTGGTGCATTAACACGTATGTTGTTCGACCACTTAAAAACTAAAGACGTTGACATCAACTACAATCACAGTGTTGAAAGCATGAAACGTACTAGCGACGGCTCATGGGAAGTACGAGTGAACGACAAAGATGGCATTAAAATGGAATACCATACAGCAAAATTTGTCTTCCTTGGAGCTGGTGGAGGAAGCCTAGAATTACTACAAAAATCAGGTATTCCTGAAGGGAAACATATTGGTGGATTCCCAATCAGTGGATTATTCCTAGCATGTAAAAACCAAGAAGTTGCTGAGCAACATCATGCAAAAGTATACGGAAAAGCTAAAGTTGGTGCTCCACCAATGTCTGTTCCGCATCTTGATACACGTTATATTGATAACAAAAAATCATTACTATTTGGACCGTTCGCAGGTTTCTCACCTAAGTTCTTAAAAACAGGTTCAAATATGGATTTATTTGCTTCTGTAAAACCGCATAATATTACAACGTTATTAGCGGCAGGGGTTAAAGAAATGGGATTAACAAAATATTTAATCCAACAGCTTATGCTATCTAAAGAACAACGTATGGACGAACTACGTGACTTCATCCCGAATGCTAAGAGCGATGATTGGGATATTATTGTAGCTGGTCAACGTGTACAAGTTATTAAAGATACTCAAGCTGGTGGTAAAGGAACGCTTCAATTTGGTACGGAAGTAGTAAGTGCTACTGATGGCTCAATTGCTGCATTACTTGGAGCTTCTCCTGGTGCTTCTACTGCTGTACACGTTATGCTTGAGGTAATCAATAAATGCTTCCCTCAACATGTTAAAGAATGGGAACCTAAAATTAAAGAAATGATCCCATCTTATGGCAAGTCATTAGCAGAGAATCCAGAGCTTCTTAAAGAAATTAATGCATCAACAGACGAAGCGCTTGGTTTAAAATAAAAACTTGATGTAGAAGCTAAGGATGTAAGCGTTTAAGCAATTGTTTCTACAAAATATACTATAGAACCTTTAATCTAATTTTGGATTGAAGGTTCTATTTTTTTATTTCATAAATCATTATCGGAACGAAGATCACCTTATATTTCATGGCATACGCTTTAACAATTGTCATATCCACTTTTGGTAATAAGTTAAAATAAGGCTCATCGCCAAAAGTTGTGGATGACATTTTTTAAAATATATGCGCTGTATTTTAGTTGATTGTAGTGGAGACTGGGCGACTCCTTGGGGATCAGCGTCACAGATGAGACCCTGGAGCGAGCAACGCGAGTGAAGCGGCTCATCGGACGCCCCCAGGAAGCTCTGCTCTGCGCGAAAGCGAAGCGTCAGCGGCAAATGTTTTAGCTGTGCGAAAGCGAAGCGGCAGCAACAAAGCGCCCAGCCGGAACGGAAATCAACTACACGTTTTGGTGAAGAGCCTAAAATAATCTATAGCGGTGATTTTCATCCATATTAACTAATATATTAAAATTGGCATTAATTAATGACAAATAAACGAGGATTGGATGAAATAAGTTGAATGGAGTTTAAGATGAGAAAAATACTAATGAAGTATATGACGAAGTATTCAACACTTAATGAAGAACAACAACAGGCGATTGTTGAAGAGATAGAAATTGAGGAATTTAAAAAGGAACGATTCTCCTTAGACAAGGAGATGTTCCAACTAAATGTTACTTTGTATTAAAGGGATGTATTAGGTAGTTTGCTGTTGATGAAACAGGAAAAGAGGTCACTTTAACTGGAGCATTGACTTAAATCAAGGGATAAAAATTATTAAATAATGTTACGAATCTTGCAATTTCCAAGACATCTTCCCATTTTCCTGTAAGACTTATGGACCGTTGTGTTCTATAAAGTTGTTTTCTATACTTTTCATAAACTCATGGAAGGAGCAGAATGGATGATAAAGCTAAAAGATATTGGGAATTTTAATGAACTGCCGGAAATTGCAATGCATATATATAACGGAAATATTCCTGCTTTACTGGTTGCTATTGAAGAGGGCTGGGATATTGAAGAAGATATTATATTGAGTAAACATATCTCATTAAGTCCGTTAGATTTGGCGCTTATTTCGCAAAGATTGAATGTAGTAAAGTTATTAGTAGAGCTTGGTGTCGACTTGAACGTTAACAATAATCCAGCTTTTTTGCAGGCTGTTCGTTATTGCAAGGAGGATGTAGTTCGCTATATTGTGGCGCATGGAGCGAAGCTGGACATGCTCAATCAAGTGGGGTCTGGCGCCTATTCACAGGCTTACTATGGTAACAAAAAAAATATTCCACTCATTCATGAACTAGGTTTGGATATAAAGCAACATGGTGGCCCCGTATTGCGTCAAGCTGTGTCGAATCATGATATGAAGACCCTTACATATTTACTCGATCAAGGGGTGGATATTAATTATAATCAGCCGAATATGGTTTACCCTTTTGGAGCGACACCATTAACAGAGGCAACACGAATGGGAAATCTAGCAATGGTGAAATACTTGGTTGAGCGTGGCGCCGACGTTTCTTTAGCAGAAAAGGATGGCGACCGTCCATATACAATTGCAATTGGCAATAAAAATACAGCTCTGGCCGACTATTTGAAATCACAGGAGCCATCTGAGCTGCATGATTTAGAAAACAAAAAATGTGAGCTGAAAAAATATAAATTGAGCGATGAGCTGATTAGCTTTCTAACAGGAGATAAGCTGCATCTTGAGCTAGATGAAAATGATTTTGAAATCAGATATATCGACTTCTTCACACTAACGGATACTATTGAAATGAAGATTGGTCGTCAAAAGCTACTACGTTTGTCAGCGCGTGTCGACAATTATTCAGATTTAGAAATAGTATGGAATCCAAAGAAAGAAGGGCAAATTGGCTGCTATGATGTGGAGCATCAGGAGTATGCTGATTTGTGTAGCTTTAAAGAATTTCTTGTGAAGCCTGAAACATATCTCATCAATTTTCTTGAAGGGGAACTGTAAAGGGGAATAACCATGAATGAAGCATTTATTTTTCCATCGGGCTATCCAGGAAAGTCCCAGCCGGAACGGAGATCAACCCCTTATTTTGTCGAAGAGCCATACTTTATTTACTAGTTTTTCAAAAACAGGAAGCTCCTCTTTTACTTTTAAAGAGGAGCTTTTAGGTTTATTGTAAGTTTTTATTAATGTAATATCGATCCGCCATCTATAATTAATTCAATGCCAGTAACAAATTTTGATTCATCTGACGCTAAGTAGAGAACACCATAGGCAATATCAGATGGTTTCCCTAGAACATTTAAAGGAATGCCTGCTAATGTTGCTTCTCTTACTTCTTTATTATTAGTAAACATTTCAATCATCGGTGTTTCAATTGTACCAGGGTGTACTGAATTCACACGAATATTATATTTTCCGTAATCTAGCGCAACATTTTTAGTTAATAGTCTAAGTCCACCCTTTGAGCTATTGTAAGCAGCATTTCCCACACCGTTTATGCCAGAGAGTGAGGAGATATTGACGATACTTCCACCACCGGCTTTTTTCATTTCGGGAAGGACAGCTTTAATACCTAAAAATGGACCTTTTGCGTTTATGTCTAGAATTTTATCCCAAGTGGATTCATCTAAATCTTCAATTGGTTGCGTAATTAAACCAGTAATCCCTGCATTATTGACAAGAATATCAACCTTTCCAAACTTCTCCGCAGCTGTTTCAACGACATTTTTCCAATCGTCAGTAGATGTTACATTATGTTTAATGGCTAAAGCTTGCCCGCCATTTTCATTAATTTCTTTTACCACGTTTTCGAGCAATTCAAACTGTACATCTGTTGCAACTACTTTAGCTCCTTCACGTGCAAATAATCTTGCTTCTTCTGCTCCTTGACCACTTGCTGCCCCTGTAATGATAGCTACTTTGTTTGCTAAACGTGCCATTAAAATCTCTCCCTTATTTTGCGATTTTAAAAGTGGAACTATAGTGATGATAGCATTACTATCATCGCTATAGTTATATTATAATCTTAGTTTTTATTAATGACAATTAAAGAGATTCATAAGCTAAATCAACAAATTGACGGTCATTAGGTTATTTGTTAGCATCTTAAATATGAATTGCTAAAGGGAGTTGTCAATGTGGATCCTCGAAGTAGATGGGAACAAGAACGACAAGAGGGAAAAAATAAACGAGCGAAAGTCATTATAGAGGCTGCAGAACAAGTTTTTAGTAGAAAAGGCTTCGAAAAGACTACAATGCAAGATATCGCTGCTGAACTAAATTTAGGTATTGCTACGGTTTTTCGTTATTTTCCTAAAAAGGACAAACTAATTGTAGCAGTAGCTGTAAATGTCTTAGCGAGATATCACAGTCTTTTTATTTCTGTTGCATCGAAAAATACTACTTGCTTTGAAAAAATTGAAGAACTTTTTGATTATTTTATTTCAGATATTGAACCCGAGAATTTAGAGTGTACAAAATTACTAGAAACCTTTGATAGCTATGCCTCTACATCGCTTGATGAATTCGGTGATTACGAACAATATATTGTAATTCGTAAGAAAATTGCAGATTTACTTAGTGTCATAATCGAAGAAGGCGTAAAGGATGGTTCTATTAGAACAGATATCCCTGCAAAAGACGTTTTAGCCTCTGTTATCAATGCATTTGGATTATTTTCAAGAAAGCTTTCTTTGTTTGAAAGAATTCCATTTTTTGAAGATGAATTAGATCCTCGTGTACAATTAACGATTATTAAACAAATATTTATGGACTATATAAAAGTAAAATAAATAATTAAAAGCACACCTTTTATGTCAAAACAAAAGGTATGCTTTTCTTTTCCATTTTAAAACTTAAGCTTGGAAAAACAGAATTGGATAGAGCGTTTGACATACATTGAACAATAGAATAGCAACAAGGCAACCAAGAGTGCTAGAGGAATACTGAAAGCGACCGGAAGCTCAACACTATTCCAAATGCTCATTTGTATTTGTTCTAAGCCAAACGTTCGCAAAATACCGGCTACTATTGATAGTAATGCACTTAAGACCAGCCCTGCATAGAGGACAGATAATACGAGAAGGGCTAATGAGCAAAAAAAGCCTTGAATGATTTTTATGAATGTCATTCCTTTTCCCTCCGTATAATTTGATGCACCTTGGCATTTTTAGCAATTGAATAGCTTTTTGTATAATAAAGCGTTTGGATATGACAATTATCGCCTACTACTACAATATCACCGTCAACGATTTCTGCATCTGTATAGGAAAGATGTATTTGTTCACCTTTAATACATTTACAATTAAGCTTTTTCTTTAGAAAAGATATAGATAACGTATCTTTTTCTACATGTATCACATCTGCAATAAGCTTTCCAATCTCATTTCCACCAGACATTTTTAATTGAAAATGTTTAGCCTCTATTTCCTTCGCTTTAACAAAACCGACTGCATGAAACTGTTCTGCTTGTATGTTTTGTTCAATTGTCAGCTTCCCCGAGCTATTAATTTTTTTTACTTGCCCATTGCGCATTTTTAAACTACCGGCACACTTCATTTCATTAATCTCACAATAATCTTTTATCGTACATGATCCGGTACTGTTTAAAACGTGTGCGACCACGGGGGAGTGAAAAGAACTATGTCCATGAGTGGAGATTTTTTGTAGTCGTACTCCTTGATGTACAGCAACAGATCCACGGATATTTAATTGCTCACAATCTGCTGCTAAGTCTTTAATATTACCATTCGTAACGGTTACGGTACGTAGTTTTTGAATCATGGATAATCACCTCGTGTTAATTTAATTAATATATATTTCAATTATTAAAACATATATTAATTAAAGTATATGTTACTTTGTTTTGTCAAGAACAAATAATTTGAAATGAGCTTTTTATGTATTTTCTGGGCAATAAAAAAAGGATTTCAATTTTATGAAATCCTAAAAAATTTTTTTCATGAACTAATTAACTTCACTTAGTACTCTTGCCATATTTGCAAGTTTCTTTCGTAATTCTCACTCATGTAATGGGGAAAGGTTGTCAGCTTAGCCCCGCTGCCTTAAATATCCCAATCTCTTTGTCTTTTGTTTATTATGAAACATATTTTAATCCAGAAACACCGATGACGATAACTATAACAGCGACAATTCTCCCCATGCTTTTTGATTCTCCGAAAAACAGCATATTAATAATCACAGCAGCCGTAGTACCTATACCAATCCAAACAGCATACGCTATACTGACTTGTAAATAATCAAATGAAGCATATAAAAAGAAAAATGCTCCACCAAAACCAGCCATTAATATAATGGCGTCTTTAATACTTTTGGTTGTGCTGAATTTCTTTAAACCTATTACGCCGATCGTTTCTAAAATTGCTGCCAGAAAAACAAGTAACCAACCCATTTACGCCGCCTCCTTTTGAAGCTTGCGCTCATCTAAAGTATCTGCAATATTTAACATTATTACTCCAATAATAATCACACAAATAAATATAATTTTTGGAGTAGTGAAAGTTTCATTGAAGATGAAAATATCCATTAGCGCAGTTCCTACTGTACCTGCAGCTGCGAATATTGCATATACCGTACCGGTTGGCAAACCTTGACATGCTTTTGAAAGGAACCAAAAATCTACAAATATCATTGGTATAATGAGAGCCCAATGCCACCATACACTAGCAACATTGAAGCCAAAAATCCATAATAATTCACATAAACTGGTCAATCCGACATAAATCCAAGACTTGTTCATCTTTTACCTCCAATAGTATGAATGCATTTATTAATTTTAATTAAAGAGTTGATGCACGAAAAAAATTAAAGAAAACCAAGTGTATTGATTAACCATTTTTATATATTTTAAGAGGTTGATTTCCTCTGCGGGCTACTCGCTTTCTCGCAGGAATCGAGTAGCCCTACGCTATAATCAGTTAAAATGGAAATGGATTGGCAAAGTGATAACGAAAAATCCATGTTCACTCGATAATAAACCGATTTTTTCCTAATCAACACCATGAAAAAACATTACAAATTATGAATGACGTTCATTCATAATTTAACATAAAATAGGATGGAAATCAAATTTATTTTTCTGGACTAGAGTAAGGGAGCAATAAATTTCATTGCTAATCTCTCGGCGTACTTCTTTCATTTAGAAATGCTTGTGTTAATAGATGATTGTTCTTTCTTTATATTTTCGTTATGATAAAAATAGCTAATGAATGAAAATCACTCAACAATATGAGGTGGTAGAGCTTTGGATAAAAAACAAAAAATTATAGAGGCAACGATTGATCAGTTTACGACAAAAGGTGTTGAAAATACTAAAATATCTGACATTGTAAAAGCAGCAGGCATTGCTCAAGGTACTTTTTATTTATACTTCCCGTCTAAATTTTCTGTGATGCCAGAGATCGCAAAATATGCGGTTGAAGAAATTATGAAAGAAATCCATGCAAGTGTAAATTTACATGACGCTTTTGATAATAAAATTGAGCAGCTAGTAAAGGCCGTATTTCGTATTACAGAGGAAAAAAAGGAATTGTTTGCAGTTCTTTACGCAGGTTTAGCACAGAGCGAGCATTTAAAACAATGGGAGTCAATTTATTCACCGTTTTATAACTGGGTATATGACTTATTAGAAGAGGCAGCGAGTAAAATGGAAATCAGACAAAATGTTAATAGTGCCCGAACTTCCCGAATTTTAATTGGGCTAATCGAGTCGACTGCTGAACAATTATATTTATATGACTCTCCAAGCCAAGAGGAGATAGATGCTCAATACGATGAGTTAATAGTATTTATAAAAAGTGCATTAAAATAAAATGCACTTTTTTTGTATACATTTTTACGGTTAAAATGTTTTGTTGCATTCGTTCAACCATATCATTTGGCTGGATTGTTGAAGTTTGCTTTAAAAATACTTATTTAAATAAATCGTTATTAAATGTAGGAGCCATTGTAGCTTTAGATAGTGATTGTTATAAATTATTCAGCTTTAAGAATAGCTATTTTATTTCTGTCCCAGCCTCAAAAAATTTTTTTCATTAACTGATTAACTTCACTTAGTACTCTTGCTATATCTGCAAGTTTTTCCTGTGGGAATTTCAAAAATAAATCTTGAACTTTAAGTGCGCCATTATTCGTTAAAACCATTTTTACTACTCGGCGGTCTTCGCTTTCTCTAATCCGTTGTACTAACTCTAATTTTTCCAGCTTATCGCACATCGATGTAACTGCTCCAGGGGTCACACTAAAGAAATCAGCAATTTCAGTTGCTTTCATGCCATCATTAATTTTTAGTTGAAGAAGGAGGATAAGCTGATTTTGAGATAGTGATTCTCCTTCAGAGATAAGATTGACAAACATTCTCGATTTTTGCTGTATTTCAAGCATCTCTCTCATAATGATTTCTACGTTACGTAGTTGATTGTTTTCGGACATATTATCACTGCCTGTTAAAATATTTAATAATTAAATTATATAGCAAATATATAATGTGGGCTACAGCAATCGTTGCTATTGACTATATCGATAGCTTCGATTGCTGTTATCATAAAGGTTGATTATATTAATGATATTAAACAGATGAGTGGCTTACCACCATAACGTGGGGTTGATTTCCGTTCCGACTGGGCGCTTTGTAGCTGCCGCTTCGCTTTCGCTACAGAAAACATTTGCCGCTGCCGCTTCGCTTTCGCGCAGAGCAGAGCTTCCTGGGGGCGTCCGATGAGCCGCTTCACTCGCAAGGCTCGCTCCAGGGTCTCATCTGTGACGCTGATCCCCAAGGAGTCACCCAGCCTCCACTCCAATCAACTAATATACAGGGCATATAAAAAATGGATTGATCAAAACACGCTCTTATTAAATAAATGGGGCAAATTAACTTTTTAAAAAACCCTTTATTGTATGAATGCACCCATTAATAATTTGACTGGACTCAAGATTATGAATAACACAATTGCATTTATTTTATAAAAGTATCACACATCCAGTTATAAAATTTTTCTTTCTCTTCAAATTGTGGATAATGGGCTGATTGCTCAAAAGTAATAAATTCTTTCTTATTGGCTTCAATCATATCAAAGTATGTTTTCGCTGCATTTGAAGAAGTTTGATAATCATAGTTACCCATAACAAAATAGCATGGTAATTCAAGTTTTTTTACTATAGTAGGTAATGTTTTTTTTATTACATCCTTTAGTAAAGTTTCTTGTGAGTAAGAGATCCCATAGTTATAACGGATTATATCTAATAAGTTATACTCGCTACTGAATAACATACCTATGTTATTACCATCGGGATTATCAATAAGTCTTGAAGCTCCACCATATTTCGCAACATATTGTCGTGGAGTGAACGTGTCCCCATTTTTAATTTGTTCAGTTAGCCCTTGCAAATATAAAACGTCATCTATATTGTCAGCATTTTGAGCCTGATGAATAACGAAGTTCAAACCATCAATCTCACTTTCCGCTACATCACTCATCTGTCCAATTCCAATATATGCTTCATATTTTTCTGGAGCTTTATAGGCAGCCTGTGTTGCAATATAAGTACCATAAGAATGACCAATTAGTATTACTTTTTCTTTGCCGAGGTGCTCGGATATATAATCAGTCAAAGCCAATAAATCATCTACCAGTAAGTCTGAAGAAAGATTAGAATAGTCCTCAAAAAAATGATATGATTTTCCACTTGCTCTTTGATCGTAATTGACGACTGTGAAATTATCTTCCAATAAGTCTTGATACTTACGGGCATACGGTATTTCAGAGCATCCAGGTCCTCCATGTACAAAGATAATGACTGGATTATCTTTATCTTTGCCACGTATCATAATTTCGTGACCGCTTCCGTTTATATCTACTTGCTCTAATGAACTTATACTGTTATCGCCCTTTACATGCGGAGTCCATGTAGGGAACAAAAGTGCTGTAATTAGAAATATGATGATAAATACTCCGATATATTTCATTAATTTCTTTACCTTTTTCATCTAATTCCCTCTGTGAATGTGATTTGTCATCAAATTTTTTTAGATTCTTTTAGGAAGAGTTGTTGAATTGTACATTTTTCTTTTATAAACATAAAAGTACATGCTTAGGGGCCACCATAGGACGACAAAAATCGGATAGATCGCCCATATTACACTTGGCGAAGAGACAACATTTACTGTAATAAAAAAGATACTGATAAGTACTGCAGCATTAACTGAAAATGCTACAAACGTCTTTCGTTGTGTATGGTATAAAGCTAATGGCCACCACATTACTAAAAATGCTGGATAGATCGCCCAAGGATAGGGATGGGACAAAATAATATTTAATAAGGAGTAATAAATGATGGTAGTTGCGCAGCCTATGAGCGCAATTTTTAAGGTTTTTGCTTTTTCTTCTAAGTACATCAGAATTGGCCACCAGATGATTGGATAGACCGCATAAATAAACCATAAATGATCGGGGGAGTATAAATAATTTTCAATGATAAGAAAGGCAATAATCATGGCGCTACAAGTAAGAGAATATTGTTTATACATTTTTTTAGACATGAAAAATAAAGTAATCGGCCATAGCAATAGTAATAAACACGGGTAAATGAACCACATCGTTTGAGGAGATGTTGTATAATTGACGATTCCTAAAAATATCATTGTCATCAAACTACCAGCAAGCGAAAAGTTAATAAAGTTCTTCATGTTTTATTCACTCCATTTCTTACGTGTCCAAACGAAGTACATAGATAATGGCCACCATAATATAACGAATATTGGATAGATTGCCCAAATTGTCTTTGGCGTATAGTAAAGATTTATGAAAATAAATAATGCAATAATTAAGCCGCTACCCCATAGAGAAAATTCTAAATTTAATTTGGCCATATTTTTCTTTTCGGGCTCTTTAACACCTAATTCCTTTTTTAAATCCTCAATATCTCCAAACTCCACGATAGCTTTGTTAATGGCATCCTCTTGCTCTTTTCCTTGATCCATCAAATAAAAAACTTTTTCTTCAAGATTTTGAATGATTTCTTGTTTCACCATCTCTGTTTCATTGTTACGAGGAATATCCTTAAAAAGCTCATCAATATGGTTTTTTATTCTTTTCATTCTAAGCCCTCCATAAATAAGTCGATTATTTCTTTTACTTCCGACCACTCTTTTACCAGCTCGTTTAAATATGCTTTACCTAAAGGGGTAATACGGTAATACTTTCTTTTGCCTCCATGTGAAACATCACCATAATAGGCTTCAATAATTTCTTTTTTCTCAAGACGTTGAAAAACTGCGTACAAAGTTGCTTCTTTAATTTGAAAACGATTATTTGTGCGGAGACTTATTTCCTGAGAAATTTCGTAACCATAACGATCTTTCTCTAAAATTAGCCTTAAAATAATGGAATCCAAGTGTCCGCGGATGATGTCACTTCGAACCATAAGTCACCTACTTATTTTTATTGCTCTATCTGTCAGAGTAATATTAGCAAACATTACTCTACCTGTCAAAGTAATTTTTCCAAATACGTCCAAAATATTTCAAGAGTAATAATTAAGGTTAAAAATCAAATCCCCATTCACTTCAAAAGCGAATGGGGATTGGGGATATTTTATTTCGATTTCATAAACAAGATCGGTTTTTTACGAAACAATAAAATCTTCTTGTGAACTATTCTATTACATATACAATGCTGCTAGAAAGATCCCTAATACTTCCTCATAGATGTCGTCGAATTGGTTGATTGGAAGTGGATTTGTACCGCTACCTAACTCAACGGTGAAGCCAGGTCTACGCCAATCCTGAATAAACCAATCTTTATAGCCCGCATAACTGCCTGCAGACTTGATCGGCTCATAACCACTGACTCGACTAAACTCGTTAACAAGAATTTCTGACTCGGGTGGTTCGAGATTTTCAAAGCCCCAATAAATCACTCTTCCTTGTGTATGAAACGCAAGAACTCTTGCAAAATCGCGCTTTTTTGTCAAATCAGCCATAGCAATGGCCTCTGGCTCGGACAAAGGTCGTTCTCCACCATAATCTCTAGGTCCAGGTGTTTTTGGATTGCGAGCATTCTCTAGCGCCCATTTTGCAGGGAACTGGTCGTTCAAATCGACACCATGTATATTTGCCTTCCAATTAGAGAAATTGGTGCTACCGCTGTTCCAACTAATAAGCTGATCTCTTAATGCTTCGTCATTAGGTGGGCCTTGTATTACTAAGTCGACACCATCAGGATTGACCATCGGAACTATGGAAAGGGTTGTTTGCTGATACAGTGGGAGTGTGTAAAGACCTCGAATTGTGCTTTGATTGGTGAGAGTGAGTAGGTAGTCATTTAAAAAGGTTAAAATAATCGGAGTTGTAATCCATTCATTCGCATGAAAGGAGCCATTATAATGGACACGCTTAGTTCCGTTTCCGATTAGAAGCTCAGGAATTTCATGTTTTAAAACAGAATGTCCGATTGTAGAGCTTTGTAGAAATGGATAAGCATCAAGTAGTTTTTTGAGATCATTCATCATGATGGTGTAGGTATAATTTTGTTTACCATCTACGAGCCTCCATGTAATTCGTTGGGGAATGCGAATTGTCTGGCCAATTTGTAATTGATTTGGATTAAGACCAGGATTGACAAGCAAAATGGCTCCTAATGGGAGATTCCTGCTTTGGGCTATTTGCCAAAAAGTGTCCCCTTGCTTTATTTGATAATTGTCCGTAACAAAACCGGGAATTCGAATGCGCTGTCCAACCCTTAAAAATTGAGGGTTAATATTTCGGTTGGAATCTATAATTAGCTGAAGAGGTATTTTAAACACTTCACTAAAATGCCAAAGGGAATCCCCCGGTCTTACGAAAATGTCCACTATTGATCTCTCCTTAATATCATTTATGCCTTGGCATAATAGTTCAATATAAATGTATATGAAGAAAATAAGAGATTTATTAACTTTGAATAAGTTCATTTTGTTACGTATTTCTCAGGAAGTGTAATGAGGCAGCGCCACAGATGAGACCCTGCAGCGAAGCGAAGCGACAGCAACAATTGTTTTATCTGTGCGAAAGCGAAGCGACAGCAACAAAGCGCCCTGTTGGAACGGAAATCAACCACACGTTATGGTGAGGAGCCTATTTTTTGATGTACAATTATACTAGAAGTAGATTTTTATGACAGGTAAAGGTAGGGGAACAAATGCTAAATAAATTAAAGCTAGGTATACGAACCAAAATTACGTTAGGCTATATTGTTATCATACTTTGTTTACTCGCATCAGTGATCATCTTATATAGTCAAGTTACCTCTATAAAAAAAGAAAGAAACGATATTATAAAACATGATTCAAAAATACATGCGCTAACCAATCGCATTGAAAAATACATTTTAGATATGGAATCGAGCCAAAGGGGATATGTTATTACGGGTGATTCAAATTATTTAGAGCCTTATAACATAGCTAGTGAAAATTGGGAGACGGATTTTAATGAACTTTATCAGCTTTTAGAAAATAAACCAGAACAACAAGAGCAGTTAAATGAGATAAAAGTAACGATAGAGCATTGGATCACAACATCGGGCGAACCTTCCATAAAATTAATAAAAGAAAACAATATAGAAGGGTTAAAGGAACTCTATACAATAGATATAGGTCGTAAAGACATGGAAACAATACGGAATCAGTTTGAATCACTCCGTTCAGCCGTACTTGCAACCTCACAAGCTAAAGTAACCAAGTTGGACAAAAGCAATGGTATATTAGCACTTACATTGCTTGGCATACTTGTATTTGTTTCAGTTGTTGCGATTATCATTGCAAATGGCATATCTCGTTCTATCGTAAAAACAATAACCGAGGTTACGCAAACGATCAAAGAAATCGCAGCTTCTAAGAGCAATCAAAAAGAAAGAATTCATGTTACATCAAATGATGAAATCAATGCTCTAGCAAATGCTACAAATGAGTTATTAGATACCTTTGAGAAAAGACAATGGCTACAGTCGAATATCGCAGAAATCGTAACGACGTATCAAGGCATTTCTGCCATAACTAAATTAGCTGAAACCTTCCTTTCAGAAATAGCGCAAAAAACGCAGTCATCCCTTGGAGCATTTTATCTTCGTGAATCTATTGATAATAATATACAGTTTGTAAAAAAAGCTGCTTTTGCGGATGAAATTGATAGCGTTGGAATCGAAAGCTTTAGATTGGGGCAAGGCTTAATCGGTCAATGTGCCTTAGAAAAAAGAGTTTTAATATTTAACGATGTTCCAGAAGACTTTCGTTTAATAGGCACTAGCTTAGGGGAAGTTCCGCCAAAAAGTATTTTTATCATCCCTATTGTATTTGAAAATGATGTAATAGCTGTCGTTGAATTAGCTACAATGACTGGCTTTAGTGAGCTGCAGCAAGATTTAGTAAAGCAAGTTATTGGAACCTTTGGATTAAAGATTAATAGTGTTTTAGGACGTATGGAAATTGTACGTTTATTAAATGAATCAAGAACGATGACAGATGATTTACAGGTACAATCAGAAGAATTGCAAATGCAGACAGAAGAACTGACAATGATTAATGAACAATTGGAAGAAAGAACAAAAGAGGCCGAATCTAAGTCGAGAGAATTAGAAAAAGCTAAAAAGGAATTAGAGGCAAGTGCAGAACAGCTGTTACTAAATTCAAATTATAAATCGGAATTTTTAGCCAATATGTCACATGAATTGCGAACGCCACTGAATAGCATATTAATTTTATCTGAAATGTTAGCTG
This sequence comes from Lysinibacillus sp. fls2-241-R2A-57, assembly GCF_030209535.1. NCBI lineage: Bacteria > Bacillati > Bacillota > Bacilli > Caryophanales > Bacillaceae > Lysinibacillus > Lysinibacillus sp. fls2-241-R2A-57. Next base: position 26,972 of record NZ_JARVRU010000018.1, on the reverse strand, counting down.
AAAATAGCCAAAATAATTTAGCAAAAGAGGAAGCTGAATTTGCTAAGGTTATCCATTCTTCTGGTGAAGATCTACTTGCGTTAATCAATGATATTTTAGATTTATCGAAAGTGGAGGCAGGCAAGATGGATATTACTTTTGATGAAGTGAATATGAGTGAGGTTCCTATACAAATCGAACAAACCTTTGCGCCTGTAGCAATGAAAAAAAATCTACACTTCCATATTTCGATAGCCAAAAATGTAGTAGATGTTTTCTATACGGACGAAAAGAGATTCCAGCAAATCTTGAAAAATTTAATATCAAATGCCTTTAAATTTACGGAACAAGGCTCAGTGAATCTTGAAATCAAACAGCTTGGTCAAGAACAGTTAACTAATAATATGAAGGATGTTAGTGCTGACTGGTTAGAAATCACAGTGTCAGATACGGGTATAGGTATACCGAAGGACAAGCAACAGCTTATTTTTGAATCATTCCAACAGGCTGATGGGGCAACTGTACGTAAATACGGTGGAACAGGACTCGGTTTGTCCATTTGTAAAGAGTTTGCGAAATTACTGGGTGGTTGGGTTTCCTTACAAAGTGAAGAGGGACAAGGTAGTAGCTTCACGCTGACAATTCCAAGCTTACCAAATGGAATCGAAGAGCAAAGGTTTGAACTAGCATTTCATGAGGTAGGGGTTACTAATGAAGTAAATGTGTCAGAAGAACAGCTATTAGAAATTAAAGAAGACTTTCAACATGAGGTAGAAGTTTTTCAGGGGAAAAATATTTTAATTGTAGACGATGATTACCGTAATATATATGCATTAACAAATGCACTTGAAAAACGAGGCATGAATATCTTCGTTGCAAAAGATGGAATAGAGTGTTTAGCTATTTTGCGAGCCCATGATGACATAGATCTTATTCTTATGGATATTATGATGCCTAATATGGATGGCTATGAAACGATGTCGATTATACGAAAACAAATGAAGATGACAGAATTACCGATTATCGCTTTAACAGCGAAAGCCATGAAAAATGATCGAGATAAATCACTCGAGGCTGGTGCTTCAGATTATATAAGTAAGCCATTAAATTTAGATCAATTAGTATCCATGTTAAGGGTATGGCTAATTTCTAAAGGGAGTTAATAACTATGAATCAATTTCAGCCTTTTGAGCAAAAAATGCATAGTGATTTAGAAATTGATTTTTTACTAGAGGCTATTTATCATTTATCAGGATTTGATTTTCGGCAATATAATCGTTCTACCATATCGCGAAGAGTTTTTAATAGTATGCAGGTGAATAATATCCCAACGATTTCTCGTGTGCTTGAAAAAGTAATACACGAAAAAGGGTTTTTAGAGCAACTATTGAATGATTTTTCTATAAGTGTTACTGAGATGTTCCGTAACCCTAGCTTTTTTAAAGCTTTCCGTCAAGAAGTTATACCGTATTTAAGAGATTATCCTGAAATACGGATATGGCACGCAGGATGTGCCACGGGTGAGGAAGTCTACTCTATGGCTATTTTGCTACAGGAAGAAGGGTTACTCGATAAAGCTGTTTTGTATGCTACGGATATGAACGAACAAGTATTGGAAAAGGCAAAAGAAGGAGCGTTCCCAATTTACAAAATGCAGGCATATACTAAAAACTATATGCTTGCAGGTGGCATTCATGCTTTTTCCGAATACTATAAAACAGAAAATCAATATGCCTATTTCCATCCGACACTGTTACAAAACATTATATTTGCACAGCATAATTTAGTGACAGATCAATCATTCAATGAATTTCATGTCATTATGTGCCGAAACGTTTTAATTTATTTTTCATCTGGGTTACAGAACCAGGTTCATCATTTGTTTTCCGAAAGTCTAAGTGATAAGGGGTTTTTATGCCTAGGAGATAAGGAAACACTAAGATTTGAAGATATTATTTCAAAATATAAAGAACTCGTAGATCATGAAAGAATATATCAGAAGGTATAGTGAGATAAAAAAATGGCTGTCGCCTAAGCTTCTTTAGCTTAAGTGACAGCCTTATTTTATGTAGTTTAAGCATGTGCTTGAATCATTACTACACACATATCATCTGGTTGATTTTCTTGCTGCTCCTTAGACAGTAAATTGTCAATTAGGCGTTGAGAAAAATCCCATTTCGTAGATGCTAGTGCTTGCAATTGCTTCTCAGATTCTATTTCACATGGTCCCATCGCCTCTAACACACCATCTGTAAATAAAATAATTTGTACATTCTCGTTATATTGAATGAATTGCTTTTGTACGTCGATCTCATCGAAAAAGCCTACTGCACAGCTTCCTTGATTTAATGGTACGAGTGTCTTTTCATCAACTAGAGCATAACCAGAAGGATGGCCGGCGTTCACGTATTCAATTGTTTTTTGTTTTGTATCGATCACTAAATAAATCGCTGTAAAATAAAAAAGATTTCCCTCTTTTCCGTTTTGTAAAAGTGTCATATAACGGTTTAACTCTTTGATAACTAATTCAGGTTCTACCAATTGTTTAACAGCTTCTCTTAGGACCGAGGAGATAAACATACAAACAAGTGCTGCAGAGATACCATGTCCCATCATATCAAGCAAAATGATGGCGTATCGATGATCGTTTATTTTATGCCAATAATACATATCCCCAGCTAAATTAGAGGAAGGAAGATAGGATACTTCTATTTGAATATTATCCTCATTTATAGGGGCACTTAAAAGGCTCCTTTGAACATGTGTTGCTAAATCTAGTTCATATTGTATTTTCTTTTCTTGCTGAGTGTGCCAATCTAATTCTGCTTTCAATCGTAAAGCAACGCGCATTCTAGCAAGAAGCTCAGTTTTATTTATCGGCTTTGTAATATAATCTACTCCTCCGATATCAAGTGCTTCTGCGAGCTTGTTTTTATTGTCTAGAGCTGTGACAAAGATAATTTGAATATCTTTTAATCGTTCATTTTGCTTAATACGTTTACACGCTTCGATACCATCTATTTCAGGCATCATAATATCTAATAAAATTAAATCCACTGAATTTCCTTTTGGATTGGGTGCATCTAACTGTAAATAATCAAAAAGCTCATAGGCAGATGTTAGAGAAATACAGTTATCATAACCTGCATTTTTTAATACATTTTCAATTACAAATAGATTGACTTTATTGTCATCTACAAGAAGAATTGTCATAATTATTTCCCCTTATTCTGTTTGAATTAGTGCAGATTATAACTTTCAACTTTAATATTATACAAAACATTAGAGAACAACGGTATGAGTATCTTATTAGGTAATAAGGAAAGAGCCGACATAGAACAAGGAGAGTCAGCTCTCAAAATGTAGTTTCAAATTTTAGCCTTTTTAAAGCCACTATAAATATCGAATGCATTTGCTATGATGGTAATAGCAATGCTGATAAATAATATTCGATCTATAGCAACAAAAATTTTAGCAGAGGTCGTTTCAGTAATCGCAGCGATATAAGGTATTGCCGGACGGTGTATGAAATCAGGGTGAATAACCATGAAGATAAAAACAATGATTCCTATACATTGAAGAATGGCATTCGCTACGGCAATTAACATAGTCCATTGACCGGCCTTCATTTTCCAGAACGTTAAAGCTACACTTAAAGCTATCCAAAATAAAACGATTGGTGCAAAGGAGAGTAAGACATCTTGATTAAATATAGGCATAACAAATTTCAGGCCGCCTTTATTGTGAGAAGTATAGATTCCTAAAAGGTGATTAGCATTAAAATAGACAAAGGAGAAAATAACGATACCTAAGAGACTAAAAATATTTTCATTAAGTGAAATCGTTTTTTCTTTAGGAATGATTTTAACTTTTGTTAAATCATCAGGTGTCCATTTTGGATGTTCTTTTATAATGGGTATTCGAATATTATTTCTGCCAGATCGTTCAATGATAATGAAAGTTACTGTAATCCAGAACAGTACGTAGATGATTACTGAAATAATATGAGCGATAGTTAGAGAAAAAGTTTTGATAATGGCAGTCAGAAGCGCACCTTCTCCGCTATAAAGCGCAATACTTTCTATTATTTGTACAATCACTGTAATAAGAATTGCCCAAGGAATAACTAATTTTATTGTCCTAATATAAGTGTCAAACACTTTAGGACTGATTAAAAATCGTGGCGTATCTTGATAGCTTGCTGCGACTTCAATAGGATTTCCTAGCTTTTTGAGCACTTCCTTAATATCTGATTCTGAATAATCTTCAGGTAACATATCTTCAATAGTAGATTTTAGTTCTAGACTGGTTTCATCACGTTTTTCTTTGCGGATCCTTTTAGTTACTTCATGAATATATGCATCAATCAGGTTCATTCTTTCATTCTCCCTTCAATAATTCCTGCAATCCTAAGTCCACTTTTTGAGTTGAGCTATATGTGCCCAACAGATAATATTTCTGAGCTGTACGTTTTATGCCTTAATTGCTGAGGCAACGAGAATAGTGTACTCAGTTCATTGTTCCTTCCGACTTGCTCGAGATGCTGAATAAGGAACGGTGTATGGAGTTGACTTAAAACAACAAGCACTAATAATCCATTGAGTATACCTTTAATAAGGGGCTTTCCTTAACCACCGCGGGTTTTAATACTGTCAACATACAGTACTATTTGCGTGTGGTAATATATGTTATTATCAAGACCTGAAATTAATGATGAAAAGAGCGTGCCTTAAAATAAATTTAGTGTAGGGTGGGGATGTATATGAAGGTCATTGAAAAATTATTGAAGGAAGAAGATTTTATAAGTTTTGTTAATATTGTGGTCGGTGCTTATCCAGGAAGGATGGGTAGTTTACAGCCGACAAAAGAGCAGCTAAAAACACTGTTTATGCACAATCAAAACAATGAGGCATCCATTCATTATTTTGGGCTATGGGAAGATAACAAACTAGTTGGTGGCATGCGACTTCATGATTATGAAATGAACCTTTTCTCTAAAATGATTCCAGTCGGGGGAGTTGGACTAGTTGCAGTTGATTTACTCCATAAAAAAGAAAAGGTCGCCAAAGAATTAATAGACCATTTTTTTAAGGTTTTTTTAGAGAAAAATGTTCATTTTGTTGCTTTATATCCGTTTAGACCTGACTTTTATAAAAAAATGGGCTTTGGATACGGACCGAAAATGCATCAATATTTAGTGGAACCATCAAGCTTTCCGAAAGGGCCAACAAAAAAGCATCTTACGTTTTTAACAGTACAGGATCAGTATAAATTAGCAGATTGCTATAAAAGAGTAGCAGCGAAAAAGCACGGTATGTTTTTTAAAACCGAATCGGAGCTTTCATCAATTTTTAACAACCCACAACACTATATTATTGCTGTTGAAAAGGAAGATACAATACAAGGTTATATGGTATTTTCTTTTAACAAGCAAAGTGAAACGAATTTTTTACTTAATAATCTAGTCATTAAAGAATGGATATATGAGACACCAGAGGCTTTATTAGAGCTTAGTACGTTTTTAAATAGTCAGGCGGATCAAGTGAATCGTATTGAGTGGAACACACAGGAAGAAAATATTCACTTCTTTTTAGGAGATGTACGAAATGGAACAAATCATTTAATTCCCAGCGTCTATCATGCAAGTACTGTTTCTGGTGTTGGCTTAATGTATCGTATTATCAATGTTAAAGGTTTTTTCGAGGAGCTAAAAACACGTAATTTTAATGGTCAAACAGTAACTTTTAAACTTACAGTATTTGATTCGTTACTAATTGAAAATAATCAGCAAATCGTAATCGAGGTTATCAATGGTGAAATGAAAATTTTTGAATGTGATAACTATGCTGTAGAAATGATGATAGATATCGCAGAGCTTTCTTCTCTTGTAATGGGTGTTGTTACGGTGCAAGAGCTATTTATGCTCAGTAAGGTGAAAATTAGTGATGAACAATATTTACATGTACTCCATCAATTCTTCTTTGTTTTTGATAAACCAAGATGCATTACAGCATTTTAGGGAAGCCCAAAATAGGCATCCCGTTATTGTTCTTTTTTTATAAAAAGTGATGAACGTACAGGTCGTTCTAGTGGCGTAATATTAATAATAAAATAGCTAATAATTAATATTAAAATAATAAGTGAATAAATTAAAGTGTTGATAGGGTGGTCATGCTCTACGATAATTAATCGAATCATGGCTGTAATACCTATATATATAAAGTACCTTAGAGGAAAATGATAATTCTCTTTAAAATATTTAATAATCATTGTGATAAATTCAAAATACAAGAAGAAAATAAGAATATTAGCGAGGAAAAGTTTATAGTCACCGCCGCCTTTGTTGAAAATTAATATTTTAAGAAATTCGATAAGTTCTTTGAAAAGCAGGAAGGATAAAATGAGCGCTAGAAGCACTAGGCAAACATTCAAAAACAACTGTAAAGATTTCGGCACAGCCTTTATTAGTTGTAAATATGTTGAGTTCTTTTGGTTCACAGAATTCCTCCAATCTTGTAAATCGTCCTAAGTGAAAATGGAAAAACTAAATATAGAACAAATAATCATATGATTGAGCGTCATCATTTTATGATTTGAATATAACATTTTATCGTAAATGTACGATCATTTATTTGTAAAGTTTTGGTGTATATTGGATTATCACCAAAAGCTGTGGATGATATTTGTTTAAACGTATGTTATGTATATAGGTTGATTGGAGTGGAGGATGGGCGACTCCTTGGGGATCAGCGTCACAGATGAGACCCTGCAGCGAAGCGGATGTTTTCTGTGCGACAGCAACACGGTTTTTGTCTGTGCGAAAGCGAAGCGACAGCAACACGGTTTTTATCTGTGCGAAAGCGAAGCGACAGCAACAACAAAGCGCCCAGCCGGAGCGGAAATCAACCACACGTTATGGTGATGAGCCTATATATTCGCGAAAGAAAGTTTTCAAAATAAATTAGCTGTATGCTAAAATAGATGTGCATGAATATAAAATTTAAAAGGGGTTTTTAAAATGGCTAAAGCAGAAAAAACAGGAAAAATTACACCAGAGCGTTTAGAAGAAGCATTAAACGTACGTGATCGTCTTATTATCGAGTTACTAGTACAAGTACTTGATGAAAAGCTTGTAATTGAGCGCCCTGTATTACGTGAGCGTGTAGCAAACCTTGTAGACCTTTCTGATCATGATGAAGAATTAAAAGAAACAATCCACGCTGTTATTAATAAACTATAATCTTAAAGAAAATGCTACACGTAATCGGTAGCATTTTTTCTTTTGCTGAAAAGTTGCATATAAAATAAGAGAACTGCTCAGGTAAGAGTCAAAAGTGCTCGGATAGCCGGAAGCGTGATCGGGTAACGCTTCGAACTGCTCGGGGATGGAGCAAAAGTGATCGGGTATGCCGAAAAAGTGATCGGGTAGCGCCCAAAAGTGATCGGGTATGCCGAAAAAGTGATCGGGTAGCGCTCAAAAGTGATCGGGTAGCGCCCAAAAGTGATCAGGTATGCCGAAAAAGTGATCGGGTAACCCCCGAACCGCTCTGGTAACCGTAAAAACTGCTCAGGTAAGAAGCAAAACTAACCTCAAAACAGCTCGCATACACCCAAAGAATTGCCCCACCAAGACTACCCAATACTCGGCTATTAGAATATCGAAATCCAAATAAAAACCCAAACAAGAATTCTTTCCACTCTTGTTTGGGCTTCCTTAATTTTTAGTATACTTTATCGCCATTAAATATAGAGTTTTTCACAATTACATAATCTACATTTCGAATAGCATCTAGTTTATTGCCGCCTGCATAGGAAATAGATGATTGAAGGTCTTGCTGCATTTCAACTAAAGTATCTTTAATGCTACCTTTATGTTCAACATACATTTTTTTACCTTCAACATTTTTGCGTTCACCTTTTTGGTATTCAGATGCAGATCCAAAGTATTCTTTCACCGTTTTACCGTCGATTTCGATTGTTTCGCCAGGTGACTCTTCATGACCTGCAAATAATGACCCAATCATCACCATTGAAGCGCCAAAACGAACAGATTTTGCAATATCACCATGTGTGCGAATACCACCATCAGCGATAATTGGTTTTGTAGCAGCTTTTGCACACCAGCGTAGTGCCGCTAGCTGCCAACCGCCTGTACCAAAACCAGTTTTGATTTTAGTAATACATACTTTACCTGGTCCAATACCAACTTTTGTTGCATCTGCACCAGCGTTTTCAAGTTCACGTACTGCTTCAGGTGTGCCCACATTACCAGCAATAACAAAGCTATTTGGTAGATGTTTTTTGATATGTTGAATCATACGAATGACAGCATTTGAATGGCCATGTGCAATGTCGATTGTAATAAATTCAGGCACTAAATTAGCAGCCGCTAATTCTTCAATAAATGGATACTCATCATCTTTTACACCAACACTAATTGATGCGATTAATCCACGGCCTTGCATATCTTTGATGAAATCAGCTCGTGTCTCTGGATTAAAACGGTGCATAATATAAAAGTAACCGTTTTCAGCGAGCTTCACAGCAAGACTATCATCGATAATTGTTTGCATATTTGCTGGTACTACAGGAAGTTTGAATATATGACCTCCTAAAGTAACAGAAGTATCACATTCTGAACGACTTTCTACAATACATTTTGCGGGAATTAGTTGAATATCTTCATAGTCAAATACGTTATCCATTATATACACTCCTAAAATACGAATATTTTTTAAGATTTATTTAATATTGTTCGTCATTTGGTAATTTACACGATTTTTGAGTAAATGTCAAAGCTTTTATTCAAATAAATAAAAATTAGCAGGATTTCTGTTATAGATGAAAAGTAAAAGTTGCAATTTTATGCATTCGTTTTTGCGGAATAATGATTTTTGTAAGCAGTTTTAAATCGGCTCATTTAAAATTTGTATTATTATTCGTTATCCATGTACAATAGAGTTGTTTCAAAAAATGCTAAAGGAGTGTTGGAAATGGCAGTAGAGGCATACTTAATTTTTAATGGAAATTGTCGAGAGGCAGTATCGTTTTATGAGAAAGTTTTTGAAACGGACAAGGCAGAAATTATGACGTTCGGCGATTCACCACAAAATCCAAATTATCAATTACCAGAAGAAGCTAAAGATCTTGTGATGCATACACGACTTTCGATTTTTGATAGTACTGTAATGTTTTCAGATACATTTCCAGGCTCACCGTTCACAATCGGCAACAATGTAACGTTAGCTGTTGTCTCAGATGATGAAGCTAAGATGCATAAAGCTTTTGAGGCTCTTAAAGATGGTGGAGAGGTTACTATGGAGCTACAAGAAACATTTTGGAGTAAATGTTATGGCTCACTTACTGATAAAATTGGTATTAAATGGCAATTTAGTCATGAGGACAATAAATAATAACAATGCTGAAAAGCACGATGAATGGGGAAACCCTTTTTCATCGTGCTTTCTTTTTTAGTATTTAAAACGATTTACATAGCTTTGTAATTCATCGGCCATATCGAGCAGTGATTTTGCGGCTACCGCCATTTCCTGCATCGAAGACAATGTTTGTTCAGTTGAAGCGGCAACTTCCTCTGACGCAGCTGCATTTAATTTAGCATGATCTGTTAGTTCGATAGCAGTTGCAGAAACTTCCTCGACTACCGCTGACATCTCCTGAGCAGACGCAGATATATCCTCCATTTTCGGGGCAATAGCGCGTAGACTCTTAATAATACTTGCGAATTTTTTACTCGTATTTTCTGATAGCTGTAAACCATCCTGGACATCCGCTGAAGCCTTAATCATAGTTTGAACAGATTTTGCCGTCTCCTGCTGAATGCCAGTAATGAGTGCAGATATTTGCTCTGCCGATTGATGGGATTGTTCTGCTAACTTCCGAACTTCATCGGCGACTACTGCAAAGCCTTTCCCATGCTCTCCAGCTCGTGCGGCCTCAATAGCAGCATTAAGGGCCAGTAGATTTGTTTGATCTGAAATAGTACTAATAATCTCCAAAATGGAACCAATTTCTTTTGTTCGATCATAGAGTGATTTAATCATCGTATCTGATTGTGTCACAGATTCATGGATTGAAATCATTTGGTTAACAGATTGTTCTACTGCTTGACCGCCCTCTTCCGCCAATTCGATAGCATGGCTAGATAAATCTGAAACCTGCAAGGAGCTATCGGCAACCTCAACGACTCCTTTTGCAATTTCCTCAATAGAAGCAGCATTTTGGTCAATACTTGTTGTTTGTTTTTCTGTACTGCTAGCAACCTGTTGCATAGCTTCAGTAACTTGCTGTGACGCAGCTATATTTTGTTCGGCATGCGCAGATAATCCATGTGCCGAAGTTTGTACATGTTGAGAGCTTTGATCGACGTTACAAATAAGTGTTTTTAAGTTAACCTTCATTGCGATAAAGGCTTCTCCCAACTGTCCAATCTCATCTTTAGAATGAGTTTCAATAAACTCTGTTAAATCGCCTTCACTAATTTTTATAGCACTTTGTTTAAGTCGATTAATCGGATTGACAATCGATTTTATCATGTAAAGCATAAAAATAATGCCAACAATAATGGAAACAGCCATAATAATTAGATTGATGTTAAAGGTTGAAGCAGCAGCATTTGCAGCCTCGGAGGTAAACATTGTACCGACAACTTTCCAGCCTGTTAGCTTATTTGTGACAAATTGTAGCTGGCGATCTTTTTCTATAATTGTTCCACTATCTTGTTCATACATTTTAGTAATATAGCTTTCTGTTGCCTCAGTGCCACTTTCTTTATCTGGATGGGTAATGTAGATTTTATTGCTATCTAAAAGTGAAGCAAAGCCAGTTTCTCCAATGCGTATATCATTCGTGATGGTACGTAGTGTAGATATATTTAAATCTAAACCTATTACCCCGGAGCCATCTGGTAAAGCCTTGGTAATCGTAAGAACGATATCACCGGTAGTCTGTGTAGTGTATGGAGCTGTAATGGATACTTGGTTTTTGTTATCTAAAGCGTGCTTATACCAAGGTCTTGTACGAGGATCAAAACCTTCCGGGTATTTTTGAGCAGGCTCGTCCAGTAGTCTGCCATCAGAGGTTCCAATATAAATTAGCTCCACCTCTGGATGCATGTTTATGTATTCGTGGAAAAGAGATTTAAGTTCTGAAATTTTACCTTCTTGTAAATAAGATTGATTAAGCTTTTCTGAAAAATATTGAATGTCTTTCACTTTGGGCTCAATCATGTTGTTAATATTCGTATTAAGCATGCGCACGCTTTCGGTTGCGCTTGCTTGATGTTCTTCCGATATTTGCTGTTCAGCACTTTGGTAAGATACAATTCCAATTAACAGTGTTGGGATGATAAGCATTGCTAAAAACGAAAAAATGAGTTTTTTTCTTAAACTTAGTTGTTTCACATGAATGATCCTCACTATAATATTATTTTTCTATACTTTTCCGTTGAAGGAAAATAATAGACGACTAGCTCATTTTATCAAAAATAAAATAAAAGTTAAGTATTTTGAAATAATAGAGTAGTAGTGATATCAATTAATATTTCGAAATTCTCCTAAAAACGATCATGAATATGACATATAAAGCTACTTTTTGATGTATACTAATGCTCAAAAGAGGAGGGAATTGCCCATGATTCGACAAATTGGACAAGTAATGCTATACGTAGATGACCAAGATACTGCCGTGAAGTTTTGGACAGAAAAAATCGGCTTTGTTGTAGTAGCTGACCAGGAAGAGTCGGGAGTGCGTTGGATTGAAATTGCTCCAACTAAAGATGCTCAAACTACTTTTGTTTTACACCATAAAGAAATCATTGCAAAAATGCAGCCTGAATTAAATTTAGGAACGCCTTCTATTATGTTTTATGCCGATCATATAGAACATCTATATCAAGAGTTTCAAGCAAAGGGCGTTAAAGTTGGAGATTTAGTCATGATGCCAATGGGCAGAGTGTTTAATTTCGCTGATCACGAAAATAATTATTTTGCATTGGTAGAAAAATAAATCACGGTTGTCCTATAAGAGAGATAATTAAAGGGGAATCTGTCCGATTTCGATCGTTTTATACAGAAATCGAGCAGATTCTTGCTTGTTATTCTATATAAATGCACAGTTATTTACGTTAAATCTTCTCCGAAAATCCCCACAGTTTGACGGTCAACTATAAATTCATTGCCGCTCCATTTCAGAATGTTTTCAACATCGCCTAATCTATCAGCATGGAATCTGCCTGCGATTGCCTGATAAGCTAAAAGCTCATATATTCCGTCACGCTCATAGTCCACTGGATACAATCCGCTGATCGGGTCAACCCATCCTTCAATAGGCTGTTTTAAAGTACCATCTTGATTATAAATTTCCGCTAAATAATCGTGCCCCTTATATTGTAAATCGATAATATATTGCTTTTTAGGATTCATACTACGGACGACTACTTTGTATTGATCTTGATAATTAACCGTGTACTTTAGCTTATTATTAAAAGATTCTGCATCAAAAATTGAACGTATTTTCCCGTTTATGGAGGAGAAGATTTCACCATTGATAATACCTCCACTGCCACCAGTATCAGAAATAGCTAAAATATCTTCTAGATGATTGCCAGTAAAGTCACCTAAAAATATAGTTGGATTATAGCCGCTGTTTTGTTTTAGCATTAATTTTTCAAATTGTTGAGTATTGCCGTAAAAAATAGTAAGCGTTAGGTTTTGCCACAAAGGGCTATCTGGCGTTTTAGTCCCCATCAAAAGAACCGTTTCAAGAGAGCCATCTCCATTAATATCCCCGAATTTCGTCTGAATAACCTGAGGAGCCATAGGTGAAATAGCAGTATTATTTAAAGATGGATTCATATTATTGGTCATACATACACCTCTTTCTATAGTTTTAGCATATGTTGTAAATATGACTTGGTGAACAAATGCTTATAAAACTAATAAAAAAACTTGTAATTAAGCCATTGACATTTCCAAATGTGGAAAGTATCATAAATGTCAACGAATCAGAAAATTCAGTACCAATCATAATCTCGCTACGAAAATGTAGGTAGAGATTTTTTTATAGCTTTAATCCGTAGTAAATTTATATGTTTTATATAATTTGGGAGGAGGAGATTTTCTTGAAGGATTTATTTATTAAAACAGAGCGACAACAGTATTGGCTTGAACAGCTAGCATCTATTTCTGAGCCAATCAAGGCTGAGGCTAAAGAGGTAGACGAACAATCTCATTTTCCATACGAAGCACATAAGTTACTTTTGCAAATTGGTTACCCAAAACTAACTTTACCGAAAGAATATGGCGGTGAAGGTTTATCAGTCTATGATATGGTGCTCGTTCAAGAAACGTTGGCGAGCTATGACGAGAATGCCTCACTCTCACTAGGGTGGACATTAGGTGTAGTAGGTGAAATATATGAGAAAAAGCTATGGGCAGATGATTTACTCAGTTTCTTTGCTCAAGAAATAAAAACCGGTGCAATCATAAATAGGGCGGTGAGTGAAGCGGCAACCGGGAGTCCAACACGTGGAGGGCGACCAGAAACAAACGCTGTTTCAATAGAAGAAGGTTGGCTCTTAAATGGACGTAAAATCTTTACGACAGCTTCTCCGGTGCTAGATTATTTCTTGACCTCAGCTTGGATTGAGGAAAAAAATCAAATTGGCTTCTTCCTTGTTCATAAAGATGCCCAAGGACTTTCAATTGAAGAAAACTGGGAAATGTCAGCAATGCGAGGCACTAGTAGCCATGATCTAGTGTTAAACGATGTAATTGTCCGTACAAATCATTTAGTAGAATTACCAAGTCATCCAAGCGGGGGTAAGATAAATGGTTGGATTCTACATATTCCAGCAACGTACTTAGGTATTGCGCAGGCAGCTCGTGATTATGCACTACATTTTGCCAACCACCATCAACCAAATAGCTTGAATGCTCCAATTAGTACATTACCAAATGTACAGCAACTTCTAGGCGATATTGAATTGAAACTACATCAGGCACGCTTTGTACTGTATGGAGTAGCCGAGGCTTATGATGACCCAGCTAGACGTGGGCTTATAACAAATGAAATGGCAATTGCTAAACATACAGTAACAAATTTGGCGATTGAAATTGTAGATAAGGCAATGCGTGTAGTAGGTGCGAAAAGCTTACAATTAACAAATCCATTACAGCGCTATTATCGAAATGTTCGTGCTGGACTTCACAACCCACCGATGGATGATATGACCATTATTACATTAGCAAAAGCTGCAATTGAACAGCAGAAATTGAATGAAAATCAATGACAAAACCATAGAGAATAAGGGGAAATGATACATGTTAAAACAAAAGAAAAAGATATTTCAATTGGCAGCAATCGGATTGGCTTCACTTGCTATTTTAGCGGGCTGTAATTCAGATGAAGCTACAGATAAAGACTCAGAGGATGGCGTGAAGGTACGTACAGTGAAGGTTGCATTCGATCAGGCGTCCAAGCCGATAAGTTATCTTGATGATAAAGGCAATCCAACAGGCTACGATGTGGAAGTTATGAAGCTAGTGGATGAACTATTACCCGAATATAAGTTTGAATTTGTAGGGACAACGAGTGATGATTTACTGATCGGTGTTGAGCAAGGGAAATATCAAGTAGGTGTAAAAAACGCATTCTTTACGCAGGAACGTACAGAGAAATTTATTTTCCCTAAAGAATTTTTAGGCTTAAGTAGTGCAGGTTTAGTTTTACGTAAAGAAGATGAAGGTGTGAAAACTTTAGCTGACTTTGCTAAAAAAGGTTATTCATTAGCACCAATTGCTGCGAATAATGCTCAATACACAATTATTGATGAATACAATAAAGCGAACCCGGATAATAAAGTTAAATTACAGGCTGGGGATGCGTTCACTATCGATGTCGTGCAATGGGTAAATGAAAAACGTGTTGATGGTGGTGTCATGATTGAAGGTCCGTTTAAACAACAAGTTTTAGCAGAAGATGGCCCCTATTATAATTTAAAGGATGACGTAGTGTACAACGAATTTGCCGTTATTAAAACATGGCCGTTGTTCAATAAGAAGGAACAAGCATTTGCAGATGCTTACGATAAAGCGATAGCGCAGATTAAAGAACAGAAGAAAACAAATGAATTAAGCACTAAGTTTTACGGTCGAGATTTATTTGAAGTGTTAGAAACTGTGAATCGTTAATACTCTTTTAAAGAGCAATTGGTAACGAATAAAAGGCTGCCTGAGTCAGTGTACTCAGCAGTCTTTATTAATATAGAAGTTGGTGAGGAAATGGAGAAGTATTTTGATGCATCATATATTTGGAACTCAATTCCTGTATTATTGCCGTTTTTAAAAGTTACCTTCTTAGTCGCAGGGTCTTCCATTGTACTAGGCACAATTTTTGGCTTACTATTAGCAGCTGCCAAGTTAAGTGCAATAAAGTTATTGCAAAAATTGGCAAACTTATATACAACGATTATGCGTTGTACACCATCGATTGTCTTATTATTCCTCGTCTATTATGGTGTTCCGGCGTTAGCGGAAAACTTTGGCGTGAATCTCCATTCAATTGAAACAGCCATTTTTGTAGTCGTAACATTCACTTTGCAGTTTGCGGCGATTATGTCAGAGGTTATTCGTTCGGCCTATTTAGCCATTGATAAAGGGCAATTTGAAGCGGCGGTTAGTGTGGGATTAACACCACTTCAAGCATATCGACGTATTATTTTCCCACAGGCACTCGTTATCGCTTTACCGAACTTTGGGAATGGAATGATTGCGTTATTACAAGAGGGGGCACTTGCTTATACAATTGGCTTAATTGATATTGTCGGAAAAGCAAATTTAATTATCGCAAGTAATATTAATGCACATGCATTAGAAATATATATTGCCTTGGCGATTGTTTACTGGGTGCTATCGATTATTATCGAAAAATTCTTTGCTATGCTAGAAAAGTTTTTTGGCAAAGGTAAAAAGACATTAGAAACGACGTAAGGAGGCGTAACCATGAATTATCAATTTTTAATGGAAACATTTTTTGTTGCATTATCAGGTGTACCTGTCGCACTCCTTGTGACAATTGTTGCTATGCTTGTTGCCCTGCCACTTGGTTTTCTATTGGCACTAACACGGATCAATAAAATCCCAGTGATCCATCATATAGCAAAAATTTATGTTTCCTTTGTTCGAGGTACACCTATTATCATTCAAATCTTTATTATTTATAGTAGTATCCCATTACTACTTAAAATTATTTTTGAAAAATATAATATTGCCTTTGATATTTATAAAATCAATCCGATTTGGTATGCATTTATCGTCTTCGCCTTTAGTACGACTGCAATTTTAATAGAAGTATTTCGTTCTGCTCTAAGTACGATTGAAAAAGGTCAGCTAGAGGCTGCCCATGCAGTAGGCTTATCAACATGTCAAGCCTATCGCCGTATTATTATTCCACAAGCTTTAGTAGTAGCTATGCCAAATATTTGTACGGCTACAGTTAATCTCATTAAAGCGACGTCTTTAGGCTATGCAATGTCCTTGCCTGAAATTACCCTGAAGGCTAAGGTAGCTGCAAATGTTGGCTACAATTACGTAGAAGCATATATTGATATTTTCATTGTGTACTTAATTTTATGTAGTACGGTTGAATACATTTTTAAACGATATGAAAAACATTTAAGCAAATTCAAAGTGGCAAAAGCCTAAGGGGTGAACGAGTATGTTAGAAATAAAAAATATCCATAAATCATTTGGTGACAATGAAATTTTAAAGGGTGTCGATTTAGCCATTGATAAAGGTGATGTTGTCGTTATTTTAGGTCCTAGCGGATCCGGAAAAACGACATTATTACGTTGCATTAACTTTTTAGAAAAGGCCGATCAAGGACATGCGACATTTGGTGATATTCAAGTGGATTTTCAAAATGTGAAGAAGAAGGACGTACATTCCATCCGTCAACGTGTAGCCTTTGTATTCCAAAACTATAATCTTTTCACGAATAAAACAGCGCTAGAAAATGTGACAGAAGGACTTATTATAGGACGTAAAGTTCCAAAGGCAGAGGCCATTGAAATTGGCAAAAAGGCACTCGATAAAGTAGGTTTATCAGAAAAATACGATTCCTATCCAAGTCAATTGTCTGGAGGTCAACAACAGCGAGTTGGTATTGCACGAGCAGTGGCGTTAAATCCGGATATTATTTTATTTGATGAACCAACTTCTGCACTTGACCCAGAGCTAGTAGGAGAAGTCCTTCAGGTTATGAAAAACATTGCTGCGGAAGGGACGACGATGCTTGTTGTCACACATGAAATGGGCTTTGCCAAAGACGTCGCCAACCGAGTAATTTTTATGGACGGTGGTGTCGTTGTAGAGGAAGGAAGCCCTTATGATATATTCGTTAATCCGAAAGAGGAACGCACGAAGAAATTCTTAAAACGTGTGATTCCAGAGGATTATAATTACTACATTTAAAGATAATAAAAGAACAAAAAGAGAATCTGCAAGCCTTCCGTGAAAGCAAGCAAATTCTCTTTTTTGAAATTAAATATCTAAAAAATGTGTTAACTCGTTAATAGCATAGATATGCAATTCGTGCATAGCTCGTGTACAAGCTGTGTAGAAATAATGGCGTTCTGTTTCTCTAAAATAATTAGCTGCGGAGGCATTATAAAGCAATACAGCATCGAATTCAATTCCTTTTGCCATATAAGCAGGTAATAGTAAAATGCCTTTTTTAAATTGATTTGTATGATGGGTAATGAGCTGAATATCTACTTGGTCTTTCATTTGATCAAAAACCTTCGTACATTCTTGCTCTGTTTTACAGATGACTGCAATTGTTTCGAAATTTAGGGACAAGTTTTTTATCTTTTCGACAAGCTGTTCATTTAAATCTATTTCATTCGGAACGATCGTGATAGTCGGTTCGGGACCCGTTCGATTAAAGGCTTCTACTTTTGCGTCCTCATGTAAAATCTTCGAAGTTAGGTGAATAATTTGTTTTGTTGAGCGATAACTTTTCGTTAATATCATTTTTTCTGCTTGTTCACCATATAATTGTGGCGTCAGCAGTGAGGGGTTATTAAAGGTATGAGGATGGATGGTTTGATGTCCATCACCCAATATCGTCATACGTGCACGTGGGAATAATTGTTGTAATACAAATAGCTGAAATGGAGAATAGTCTTGTGCTTCATCAACTAAAACATGACGAATCATCGTATTTGTTCGTTGACCTTCTATTTTGTCCTGTAAGTATAAAAATGGAGCCGCATCTTCATACGAAATAATGCGCTTTGCTAAATTAGGGAGTGTATGTTGACAGATTTCTCCCCAACAGTCGGGTAAAAAGTTCTGTAATTGCTGGTGAATAGTATTGTTCATGTTAAACAATTGACGATAAATGCCTAACATATGAACGAATTTTAATTGCTTCACAGATTGACGAAGTGGCTTGAACTGTTTTTTAACAATTTGGATGGCTAATTTCTTACGCTCTTGCTCAAAATCATCAAAAGAGTTTTCTGAAAACCGACCTTCATGTAAAAGCTCGCTATAGGTTTTTGTATACTCTTCAATGTCTAAAAGCTCACTAGCCTCTTCTACCCATTCTTTAGTCCGTTCTGCTTTTTCCATTTTCGATAATCGTTGTAATAACCATTCTGTCACTAATTGCAGTCGATTTGGGATGGGAATTGTGGCATTGAACGAATAAAAGTATTCAGCAATTTCTTGAGCTGTAATAATTCTCTCTCCGTGAAAAACAATATTTTTAAAAAGTAAACCTTCGTGTGCAAGGACCTGAATGTATTTGTCCATCAATTCTCGATATTGGAGGCTAGCTTTAAAAGAAATAATCGTAAGCTTCGTTTGGTAGAGCGGCTCATCTTTCTCTGTTAAAAGTGACTCCAATTGCTCATAAGGATATTCCAATTGGAACTGTCGACCTAAACGTTTTGTTGCATATTCGGAGAAAGTTAATTGCTGCATATTATCTTCACCTAAATCCGGTAAAACGGTATGAACATATTGATTAAAGAGCTGATTAGGTGTAATTAATAAAATTTGATCAGCAGTAATTTGGTCTCGATAATGATACAACAAATAAGCAACACGTTGGAGAGCAACAGCTGTTTTTCCACTACCCGCTACACCCTCTACGATGAGATAAGGAGTGTTGACATGTCGAATAATTTTATTTTGCTCAGCTTGAATCGTTGCTACAATGCTCCGGATATGTTCGTTTGCATTTTGAGCGAGAATATCGAGTAATAAGTCATCACCAATCGTTAAACCTGTATTAAACATCGATTGTAATTGACCATTCTTAATGATAAATTGCCGTTTTAAAAGCATTTCACCTTGAATTTCTTCAGTTGCCGTTTCATAAGTAGCTGGGCCAGGCGTATAATCATAATACATACTTGATATAGGGGCTCGCCAATCATAAATTAATATGTTTTCATTCTCTTCATCCATTAAGGTTGTGACACCGATATAAATCTTTAAAGGTTCGTTATGACCATCCTGTAAAAAATCAATACGAGCAAAATAGGGTGATTGCTGTAAACGATAGTAAATTTTTACATCCTTGATGGCACGTTGCTGAGCATGCTCGGAATCAGAAAGGAGCTCTGCCTGTTGTTTGATAGCATAATAGGTCTCGTCTAGGTCCTCTGGCGTATCTAAATTCACTCTGACGTCGTCCCAAAAGGTTTTCCTTAACGTTAAAACATTGTCTCTAAAATCTTCTCCTTTTCGTATTAATTCCTCTTTTTTGTGACCAACTGTGTTTAAACAAAGAACAAGATATTGTTTTTCTTCTGTCCATTCATATTGCTTTTCCAACGTTACTCACAGTCCTCTCCATATAATTATTTGTATGGTTTTTGAATCGAGAAATTTATCATACAGCCAGTCCAGAAAGAAGTATAGTCTAGTAATTATGGGAAATTTATGATATAATAAAATTATAAGGGAAAATCAAATTTTTAATAAAAAGACTGTTCCGGAAAAGTTGGAGCAGTCCTTTTTATATCCTAATTTTTCCCTTTTGAAGAATGTTCCTTTTTATGGATGGTCACCTATATTTTGGTGTTCGGGCAGTCGACTCCTTGGGGATCGGCGTCACAGATGAGAACCTGGAGCTAGTTGGTAGAGGAACGAAGGCTGAAACATCATGTCTTGTGATAACGCCTTCGTGACCTACGTAGTGTAGACCTAAGAGGGCTCATGGGACGCTCCTGGGAAAGCGCCCTGTTGAAACGAAAATCAACACCACGTTATGGTGATTATCCCTGTGTGACTTCGTTATCATTTTAACCATCAAAAATTAATCTCTATACTTTAATTGAGACGATGGTTAATTTTTGATAAAGAAAGAAGGGTAGAAGTTAATTGCTAACTAAAGAATAGGTTTCTATAAATGATATAGACACTTGAAAGGGGGTGAAAAAATGAAGGTGATATTTACAGTTGGGTTACCTGGAAGCGGCAAGAGCACGTTTGTTAAGAGACTAGCCAAAAGCGAAAATGCAGTTGTTCTTTCAAGTGATGCTATACGTCAAGAGTTATTTGGTGACGTTGCAAGACAGAAATCACGAATAGTATTTCGTGTTTTGTATGAGCGTTTAAATGAATTTGTGGCTAAAGGTCAATCTGTCATTGTTGATGCGACAAATATCGAACGGGAACGTAGGATGTTTGCGTTGGGTAAATTGTCTGATGATGTGGAGACTGCATGCTATTATTTTGATACACCATATGCGTTGTGTATAACAAGAAATCAACAAAGAAAGAGAAAAGTTCCGTTAATAATAATGGATAAAATGAGGAAGAATTTAGAGTTTCCGATATTGGGGGAGGGATTTGATGAGGTGCATATTGTACATGAATCGAGTCCGTATGAAATCTCGAAAGAGCAGTTTCTTTCACTAATCCAAAGCGAACCCGCATATGATGAGCTTTTTCAAAAGCTGAGATCAGTCCAACTATTTAAAGAGATTTATCAATTTAATCAAGAAAATCCATATCATCAATTTTTACTTTGTCAGCATACGTATTTTGTTTATGAATATATGAACGAATACTATATGGAGAGTGACAAGCTAGCATTACAAATTGCCGCTTTATTTCATGATGTAGGCAAACCATTTTGTAAAAAATATAAAGAATTACAACAAAGATATGGGTATTATGGACATGAAAATGTATCTGCTCAAATGGTATGCCATTTTTTATTAGAGCTAGGCTTTGAAGAAGACTTTGTTTTAAAGGTTGTCAATTTAGTGCAATTTCATATGTTAATTCAATATGGGGGCGATAAGGGAGGAAGTAAGATTTATCATTTAGTAAATGCTGACTTATTAACAAAGCTTTATTTCTTTCGCGAGGCAGATCAATTTGCCAAATAGATATAAACAAAGGAAGTGAGATTATGACCAATTTGATGAAATATCCAAGAAGCTTTCATTTGCCGTGGAGTAGAGGGTACACACACGATGATAAGGTTGCTAAAAATGTGGATCATTTTCTTGGAAAAGAGGTTGTTGTAACCGAAAAATTGGATGGTGAAGGAACAACACTTTATCACAACTATATGCATGCTAGAAGCATAAATTCAGGAGATCATCCATCTAGGCATTGGATAAAAACGTTTCATGCTACATTTGCATTTCAGATTCCAGAAGATTGGAGATTATGTGGTGAAAATGTTTATGCCAAGCACTCTATTTACTACAATGAATTAACTAGTTACTTTTATTTATTCAGTATTTGGAATGACAAAAATATTTGTTTAAGCTGGGATGAAACCGTCGAATATGCAGCTAAACTGGGCATTGAAACAGTACCTGTATTATATCGAGGCATTTTCGATGAAGAAAAAATAAAGAAGACTTTTACGGGGAAATCACTTCTTGGGGGTGAGCAGGAAGGGTATGTTATTAGAAATGCGGCTGCTTTCCATTATGATGATTTTCGATATAACCTAGGGAAATTTGTTAGAAAGAATCATGTTCGAACAAGTGAACATTGGTTAAATGAAGAAATGATGCCTAATCAACTGAAATAGATATTATTTGGAAAGAAAGATTTAATCTACTATAAAGCAAAAGGACTGAGAAAAATGTAATTCTTAATGGGGTTAAAAATACATAATGTATATGAGGAAGATGTAGTGGTAGCATGTCCCTTTATAGGATAGGGATTTAACAGGTTCGATTCCTGTCATCCTCACTAAATAAATGAAAAGCAGTAGTGACAAGGGCTTGATCCTTATTACTACTGCTTTTTTCTATCTTTCTATAATTTTGGCTCTTCACCAAACCGTGTGGTTGATTTCCGTTCCGACTGGGCGCTTTGTAGCTGACGCTTCGCTTTCGCTACAGAAAACATTTGTTGTTGCTGTCGCTACGCTTTCGCACAGAGCAAAGCTTCCTGGGGGCGTCCTATGAGCCGCTTTTTAACATGCTTTTCCCCTGTTTGCACCTCAAAAGGGAACCTGTTACTTAAGGATGGGGTAGCGTTTTTGATATAGCGTCGATATTTAAGCAGATCCACTATTAAAAAAAGAACTCCCAAACGAAAATGGGAGTTCATCTTTATACTCTTTTTATTTTGTATAGTTATCGAAATAACCTTGAATATAAATCATTGGTGTTCCTTTGTCACCTGAACCTGAAGTTAAGTCTGAAAGAGAACCAATTAGGTCTGTTAAGCGACGAGGTGTTGTACCTTGAGCGGCCATTTGCCCAGTTAAATCTTCATCTTTGTTTTGGATATACTCAGAAATTGCTGCTTTTAACTCTTCACCACGAAGATTTGCGAAATCGTTATCTGCTAAATATTTCAGCTTTACTTCGTTTGGTGTGCCATCTAATCCAGCAGTGTAAGCAGGAGATACGACAGGGTCTGCCAACTCCCAAATTTTACCTACAGGATCTTTAAATGCGCCATCGCCGTAAACCATTACTTCAACTGTTTTACCAGTAGCTTCTTTGATTTTTGCTTGGATGCCGTCAACAATTGGTTGGCAAGTGTGTGGGAATAATTTTACACTATCTTCAGTTGCTTTATTTGAACCAAGTAGACCATATTCCGCATTGAAGCCAGAACCGTTATTAGATACAGATAAAATATTGTCAAGACTGTATACTTTTTCAGCGCCATTTGCCGTTAAAATACGTTTTGTACGTAAGCGTGTATGAATATCACACGTTAAAACACTCTTCGTATAGTCTAAAATTGTTCTTGGGTTATTTGAAAAGATAACTTCACAAGCAGCGCCTTCAGCTTCGATTAACTCTTTATAATACTCAATATAATCTACACCTGTAAATGTGTGTTTTTTATAGCCAAAATGCTCACGGAATTCAACCTCAGTTAAAGTATCCGTCCAAGGGTTAATCCCTTTTACATCTAGCTCATCGATATCAACTAGGTGATTACCAACCTCATCTGATGGATAGCTTAGCATAAGAACGACTTTCTTCACGCCTTTAGCGATACCACGTAAGCAGTTAGCGAAACGGTTACGGCTAAGTATTGGGAAAATAACACCAACAGTATCGTCACCAAATTTAGCAGCTACGTCTGTTGCGATGTCATCGATTGATGCATAGTTACCTTGTGCACGCGCTACGACAGATTCTGTTACTGTTACGATGTCACGATCTTCAATTGAATAGCCTTCAATCTTTGCTGCGTTTAATACTGTGTCGACAACAATTTGTTCAATATTATCGCCTTCGTTAATAATTGGACCACGAAGACCTCTTACTACTGTACCAACTACACGTTCCAAAATAATCTCTCCTCATAAATGGTAAATGTATGTTAATTAAATAAATATAACCAATATGATTTTACTATACGCCTCTTTAGTGATATAAGTAAAATTAATAGTTCATATAATAGCTATAAGGAGTGCTTATATGATAGGGAAATTAGATTTATATCGTGTTTTTACTGTTGTTGCTAAAAATAATAGCTTTTCAAGCGCTGCTAGAGATTTATATATGACTCAACCAGCAGTTAGCCAAGCCATGATGCAATTAGAAAAGGAGCTCGGTACACGTCTCTTTAATCGTACTCCTAAGGGGGTAACGTTAACGACTGAGGGTAGACTTCTATATGAATATACGAATTCAGCATTAGGTCTTTTAGATGCTGGTGAGGAGAAGTTGCTAGAGTTTAAAAATTTAACAACCGGTCAGCTGAAAATTGGGGTAGGGGACACTATTTCTCGTTTCTTTTTAATGCCTTATCTAGAGGCGTTTCATACAATGTATCCTAATATAAAATTACAAATGCTAAATGGAACGACTTCGGAAATTTGTAACTTTATTAAATCCGGTGAGGTTGATATTGGGCTTTGTAATTTTCCGATAGAAGATCAGGCATTACAGTTAACCGCTTGCACGGAGGTACAAGATATTTTTGTATGTGGTGAGAAGTACAAAACGTTAGCGTCAAAAAGTTTAAGCTTAGAGGATCTTTTAAAGTTTCCACTTGTTTTTTTAGAGAAAAAGTCAAATTCAAGAAAGTATGTAGAAAATTATTTATTTGCAAGAGGAATCCACATTGAACCTGAGTTCGAGCTTGGTTCACATGATCTTGTGTTAGAATTTGCACGCAGTAATTTAGGGATTGCTTGTGTGACGAAAGAATTTTCTAAAGATTATTTGCAGCGAGGGCTTCTCTATGAGCTAACATTAACAGAAAGTATACCAGCACGAAGCATTGGCATGTGTTATTTGAAAAGTGTACCTTTATCTCGAGCAACGTTGAAATTTGTAGAAATTATTGAGCAAAAGCAGGAGCGTAAACGTCTAAATTTAAGAACTATAAAGTAAGCTTAGCGATTAAAATCCGCTAAGCTCTTTTTTTTAGTAGTGCCTCTATGAGGGTGTCAACATTGCGTTTATTTTTCATCGTAGGTGAGTACAAATAAGAGAATGTTCGCATAAACTGCTGTCCTTCAAGCGGCAAAATATTTATATCACCATTTTTTAGTTCACGCTCAATAACACTGGCAGACAGTAGAGAAAGGCCAAGCCCTTGTATAACACTCTCTTTCACACCTTGATTGCTACTAATAGTAAGAAGTGAACGCACTTGGAGCCCATTTGTTCTAAATAAATGATCTAAGTAATAACGAGTGCCAGAGCCTTCTTCACGTGCAACCCAATTTTGCTGCTGTAAGTCCGCAACCGTAATAGTCGACTTCTTTACAAGAGGGTGACTGCTAGCACTAACAATAAAAAGCTCATCCTGCATAAACGGTTTAATAATAACTTCATTGTCGTTTGACTGTCCTTCGATAAGGCCAATATCGACCTGTAACAATTTTGTATATTGAATGATTTCTTCCGTATTGCCAATAATAACTTGAAGCTCAAGCTGAGGGAATTGCTGTTGCAGACTCGCTATTATAGGTGGCAATATATATTCGCCAATTGTAAAACTAGAGCCGATAACAAGTGTACCTTGAATTTCATGATGATAAGCTAGAATATCTTCCCTAGCTACCTCTGCAATTGCCATCATTTGCTTAGCTCGTTTATATAAAATTTCTCCAGTTGGTGTAATTTGTACGGACTTTGGAGATCGGATAAATAACGTCGTTTGAAGTTCCTGCTCTAAGTTTTTTATGTGTAAGCTGACACTGGGCTGTGAAATATGAAGTATTTCGGATGCTTTCGTAAAATTATTGACTTCCACTAGTGTAATGAATGTTTTTAAAGCATCATATAGCATGTCATCACTCCTATTATTAGAAATATTAATCATTGCGATTATATATATGTATTTTACTAATGATTAACTTTTTAATAAAGTTATAATTATCAAGAATGAAAGAAGTGAACAACATGGATATTGGACAGAAGTTAAAAGGTTTCCTAACCCCTGCGTTTATGAAGGGGATATTGTTGACACTCATGATTGCCTTAGTGGCAAAGTATATTTCGACATTTCCGTTCTTCTCAATCCTGGGGCAGCTTGTTATTGCAATTATTTTAGGGATGGCTTGGAGAGCAGCTTTTAAGGTACAGGATTCATGGCAAAGTGGCATATCATTTTCAAGTAAAAAGCTATTACGATTAGGCATTATTTTACTGGGTATGCGTTTGAATTTAGCGGACATTTATCATGCCGGAGCGAGTGTCTTTCTTATTGCATTTATTGATTTGGTATTTGCTTTAGTGGTTGTATATGCTTTAACGAAGGTATTTCATGTTGAGAAGAAGTTAGGCATATTAACAGCTTGTGGCACAGCCATTTGTGGAGCAGCAGCTGTTGTCGCTATTGCTCCTCAAATTAAGGCAAATGAAAAAGAAACAGCAGTGGGTGCAGCGATTGTCGCATTACTAGGGACTATATTCACATTAGTTTACACAGTGCTATACTCAGTATTTAATTTAACGCCTACTGAATATGGTATTTTCGCAGGAGGCACGCTACATGAAATTGCCCATGTTATTGCCGCCGCCGCTGCTGGTGGAAATGAAGCAGTTGATATGGCGGTTATTGTTAAGCTAACACGTGTCGCATTGCTTGTACCGGTAGCTATTGTCATTGGTATTTTCTATCGGAAAATTGACAAGGAGCAGGAAAAAGAAGGCTTTTCACTGTCAATCATTCCGTGGTTTATTCTCGGATTTTTAGCAATGAGCGCTATTAATTCGTTAGGAATTATACCAGCCAATGTAGCGCAAACAATTGTCAATATCTCTTATCTTTTAATTGCGATGTCGATGGCTGGACTAGGTTTAAATGTAGAGATAAAAACCTTTAAAGAATTAGGTGTAAAAGCGTTTGTTGCAGGACTTATCGGTTCGGTTTTCTTATCAATAATCGGATATGTTTTAGTTATTTTAATGTATTAAAGTGTATCAAAAAAAACCTGCACATTGGAAATGAGGGCACTGAAAAACATCCAGTATTTATTGTTAAAAGAGTTTAACTTTTAAAAA
>NZ_JARVRU010000008.1:0-43703 GCF_030209535.1 Lysinibacillus sp. fls2-241-R2A-57 | reverse complement strand
TAAACATTGTTGCTGCCGCTCCGCTTTCGCACAGATAAACATTGTTGCTGCCGCTCCGCTTTCGCACAGATAAACATTGTTGCTGCCGCTTCGTTGCACTACGCTTTCGCACAGAAAACATTTGTTGTTGCTGCCGCTCCGCTTTCGCACAGATAAACATTGTTGCTGTCGCTACGTTGCACTACGCTTTCGCACTGATAAACATATTGCTGAAGTTTCGTTTTATCACTATGAATTAGAGTGCATACCAGAAGATACACACTATACGAAATGGTTGATCTTCGTTCCAGCTAGACGCCCCCAGGAAACCGTCCAGTCGGAACGGAAATCATGCCTTCGTTTTGCCGAAGAGATCTATATTATATACGACACCTTAATTTCATCTAAGTAATAGTTATCACAACAAAAAGTTGAAGCCACTAACATATGGGCTTTAACTTTTTTGTTTAAAAAACTTTTTGACATAAAACAAACAAAAGTTTATAATGTAAACAAATATAATAAAAGGTGATGCTATGAATGAAAGAGAACAGGCTGTCCTTGCATTAATTCGCCAGAATCCGTTTATGTCTCAGCAAGAGATGGCAGATAAGATGAAACTATCTCGTCCAGTCCTTGCTAATTTAGTGTCGAGCTTAACGAAGCAGGGGAAAATTGTCGGTCGTGCATATATTTTGCCTGAGGAAAATGAAATTATTTGTATCGGTGGAGCCAATCTTGACCGAAAATTTCATGTCAAGGGGAACGTACAGTTTGGTACATCCAATCCTGCTAGCTCTTCATTTAGTGTAGGTGGTGTTGGTCGAAACATTGCTGAAAACTTAGGCAGATTAAATCATCAGGTTACATTACTGACTACTGCCGGCAAAGATGCTGATTGGCAAGTAATCCAAGAAGCTTCAGAGCCATTTATGAATTTACGTTATGTAGAGCAGTTACCGGATGCTTCGACGGGTTCCTATACTGCGGTTATGGATGAGCAGGGCGAGCTAGCATTAGCGGTAGCAAACATGGAAGTATATGATCTTTTATTGCCAAGTTTGCTAAAAAAACATGAGGCAATGCTGATGAATGCTGACTGTTTTATTATGGACTTAAATTGTCCAAAGGAAACAGTAGCTTACATTCAGCAGGTGTCGATTGCCCGCGAAATTCCATTTGTCATCGTACCGGTATCTTCGCCAAAAATGAATCGATTACCAGATACGTTGCAAGGTGTAACATGGTTTATTTGTAACACAGATGAAGCAGAGACGATTGTAGGTCATAAAATCGAAAACGCTGCACACTACGAAAAGGCTTTACAGCAACTTCTTACACTAGGTGCTGAGCATGTCATTATTACAGCTGGTAGTAAGGGTGTGTATGCTGCTTCTACTACAACGAAGCCAAGTCATTTTGCAGCTAAAGCTATAGAAAAAATTGAAGATGTGACAGGTGCAGGAGATGCCTTTGTCAGTGCTGTGATCCATAGCTGGCTTACTGGGCAATCCTTTGCAACATGTATTGATGCAGGCTTAACAAATGCCAAAAATACGCTTGCATCTCCATATACGGTAAGACCTGAGCTATCAGTTGATTTGTTAAACAGTGAAATGGAGGAATAACAACATGAAAGAATTCATCGTATTATCAGAGGAAGTAAAAGCAGGACAAGCGAAAGGTTTACCAATCGTAGCATTAGAATCAACAATTATTTCTCACGGAATGCCATATCCACAAAATGTGAAAACAGCACGAGAAGTAGAACAAATTATTCGTGATAATGGTGCAGTACCAGCAACTATTGCATTAATTGACGGTAAAATTAAAATTGGTTTATCAGATGAAGAACTTGAAATGTTCGGTAATTCACAAGGTGTAGCAAAAGCATCTCGTCGTGACTTAGGCTATCTTTTAGCAACAAAAAAATTAGGCGCGACAACTGTAGCTGCAACAATGATTTGTGCGGAGCTAGCTGATATCGAAATTTTTGTAACTGGCGGTATCGGTGGTGTACACCGTGGTGCTGAAACAACAATGGATATTTCAGCAGACTTAGAAGAGTTAGCACAAACAAATGTTGCTGTAATTTGTGCGGGTGCTAAGTCCATTTTAGATATTGGTTTAACTTTAGAATATCTTGAAACAAAAGGTGTACCAGTCGTTGGATACGGTACAGATGAACTGCCAGCATTCTACACACGTCAAAGCGGTTTTGATGTAAACTTCAAGATTGATACGCCAGAGGAAGTAGCAGAAATGCTACGTGCAAAATGGCAATTAGGCTTAAAAGGTGGAGCAGTCATTGCTAACCCAATTCCAGAGTCTGAAGCACTTGAACATTCATTCATTACAGAAATCATTGAAAAAGCTCTAGTAGAAGCAGAAGAAAACGGAATTCAAGGTAAAAACGTGACACCATTCTTACTTGGAAAAGTTAAAGAATTAACAGAAGGTAAAAGCCTTGATGCCAATATTGCATTAGTAAAAAATAATGCAGTAGTTGGGGCAAAAATTGCAGTTGCGTATAATAAATTAGGCTAAACAATTATACGAGAAGATAGACTCTTTGCGAAAGATGAAACTCGCAAAGGGTCTTTTTATTCATTTCGGAGGATATTTTTCCATTTTTCATATTGTTCACGAGATTAACTAAACAAAATGACACAGTTACTTTACAATAGCCCATAATATTTTATACAATTGAATTTATATCTAATCTGAAAAATTTGACGAGCAAGGTGGACATGTTATGGCGAAAGAGCAAATTTTGACTCCCGAGGACGTTTTTGAGTTAGTCAAATCCTACATGAATGATGAAAATGTCGCATTCGTGAAAAAAGCATATGAATTAGCAAGGGATGCACATATAGAGCAATTCCGAAGCTCGGGTGAACCGTATATTATTCACCCAGTGCAAGTAGCTGGTATTTTAGCTGAATTACAAATGGATCCTGAAACAGTTGCGGCTGGTTTTTTACATGATGTTGTCGAGGATACGGATTTTACGCGCGATGATTTGGTTCGTGAATTTGGCGAAGAGGTTGCAATGCTTGTAGATGGTGTAACGAAGCTTGGAAAAATTAAATATTTATCTAAAGAAGCGCAACAAGCAGAAAATCATCGGAAAATGTTTGTAGCAATGGCGCAGGATATTCGTGTCATTTTGATTAAACTGGCTGACCGTCTACATAATATGCGCACGTTAAAGCATTTGCCTGCAGAAAAACAACGCCGTATTTCTAAAGAGACGCTTGAAATTTTTGCACCACTTGCGCATCGTCTAGGGATTTCGACTGTTAAATGGGAGCTTGAGGATACAGCACTTCGTTATTTAAATCCACAGCAATATTATCGCATTGTCAGTCTTATGAAGAAAAAACGTGACGAGCGTGAAGCATATTTAGACAATGTTATGGCTGAGATGAAGTCACAGCTTACTGAGGTTGAAATTGAAGCGGATATTTATGGTCGTCCTAAACATATTTACAGTATTTATCGTAAAATGGTATTACAAAAAAAACAATTTAACGAAATTTACGATTTATTAGCCATTCGTGTACTTGTCGATAGTATTAAAGATTGCTATGCCGTGCTTGGAATCGTCCATACTTTATGGAAGCCGATGCCTGGCCGTTTTAAAGATTATATTGCGATGCCTAAACAAAACCTATATCAATCATTGCATACAACAGTCATTGGTCCTTATGGCGATCCATTAGAAGTACAAATTCGTACGAAGGAAATGCATAAAATTGCTGAGTACGGGATTGCAGCGCATTGGGCGTATAAGGAAGGTAAAAAAATTGATAATGAAAAACAAAATGTTGACCAAAAATTAACGTGGTTCCGAGAAATTTTAGAATTCCAAAATGAATCTTCTAATGCTGAGGAGTTCATGGAATCTTTAAAATTTGATTTATTCTCTGACATGGTCTATGTATTCACGCCTGAAGGAGATGTCATTGAATTACCAGCAGGCTCTGTACCTATCGACTTCGCATACCGTGTGCACTCAGAAGTTGGAAATCGTACAATCGGCGCAAAAATAAATGGTAAAATGGTACCACTTGATACACCGTTAAAAACGGGAGATATTATTGAAATTTTAACTTCTAAGCAATCGTTTGGTCCGAGCCGCGATTGGCTAAAAATAGCCCAATCCTCACAGGCGAAAAATAAAATAAAGCAGTTTTTCAAACGTCATCTTCGTGAGGAAAATATCGTCAAAGGTAAAGAGATGATAGAAAAGGAAATCCGTGCACAAGATTTCGACTTAAAAGAAACAATGTCAGCGGAAAATTTAAAACGCGTTTGTGAGAAATTTAACTATACAAATGAAGAAGATTTATATGCCGCTGTCGGTGTGAATGGTATTACAGCACAGCAAGTCGTTAATCGTCTAGCGGAAAAACGTCGCAAAGAGCGTGAGCAGGAAGAAGCGCTCGAGAAAATTGAGCAAAAAATGAAAAACCCTATTCCACAAAAACGTACGGAATCGGGTGTTATCGTAAAAGATATCGACAATATGCTTATTCGACTTTCACGTTGCTGTACGCCAGTTCCAGGAGATGACATTGTCGGTTTCATTACGAAAGGTAGAGGTGTTTCAGTGCACCGTGCAGATTGCCCGAATATTCAAGTTGATGATGAGCAGGAGCGCTTAATAGAAGTTGAATGGGAACACGGACTTACTCCTGAGAAAAAAGAATACCCTGTCGATATTGAAGTTTCAGCCTTCGATCGCCCAGGTATTTTAAATGAAATCATGCAAATTGTTAGCGAAACGAAAACGAATATTTTAGCAGTGAGTGGTCGTGTAGATCGAGATAAAATGGCAACGATTCATTTAACGATTTCGATTTCAAATATTTCGCATTTGCATAAAGTGGTAGAGCGTATTAAACAAACACCAGATATATATTCAGTACAACGTGTTATTAACTAATTGATTTCTTTGCTGAATATATATCGATAGGTAGTAGCAACTTTGTAATGCACCGAAAACGAGTCTTCTGGTGCATACAATGACAGAATTGAGGTTTTAAAGAATGAAAGTAGTTTTACAACGTAGTAAAGCAGCCTCTGTTACTGTTGACGGGAAAGTAACAGGAGCTATTGATAGTGGCTATGTTCTTCTTGTTGGTATTACACATGGGGACACGCAAGAGGATGTTGAATATTTAGCAAAAAAAGTAGCTAATCTCCGCCTTTGGGAAGATGCTGATGGGAAAATGAATCATTCCATTTTAGAGCATGGAGGAGCTATTTTATCCGTCTCACAATTTACATTGTATGGGGATGCAAAAAAGGGGAATCGTCCAAGTTTTACAAGTGCAGCAAGACCAGAAGTTGCGGAGCCATTATGGGAGGCTTTTAATAATGCCTTACGTGAATTTGGTTTATGCGTGGAGACAGGGATATTTGGTGCAATGATGGATGTTGCGCTTACAAATGATGGCCCGATTACAATTCTTCTTGAGTCCAAATAGTGGTACATTTCCTATCATTCCTTCATACACTATTAAGTATGGTTAATTTTTGTAGGAAGGAAGTGTCTTAAAGATGACGCAGATAGGAAGCATATCAAATCCATATTTATACGAAACTCTTAACATGATGATTGGTCAGTCAATTGTAGTGCAAACTGAGAAAACTATTCATCGAGGAATATTAATCTCTGTATTACCTGATGATATCGTTGTAGAGATTAGCCATGAGCCTTTCTTCATTCGTATGGGGGAAATTATATGGGTTACATTGGCAACAAGAAAAAAATGAGTGCATAAGCATCTCCCTACTCATGTAATGTGAGGTGGAGGTGTTTTTGTTGTTGAAAAACTATTATGTCAATGAAATTAAGGTGTCAGATTAAATAAAGTATGGCTCTTCGGCAAAACGAGTGGTTGATTTCCGTTCTGACTGAGCGCTTTCCTAGAGGCGTCTGATGCCAACACGATGTTTTATGGCGAAAGCGGAGCGACAGTAATAGCAGGTTTGAGAATAAAATAGCCTTATTAACAATTAAAGCCTAATTTCTATAACTGAAGAATATTTAATACAAGCTCATTGTTGGATGATAATAGTAAAAAGCTGCGAGGAAAGTACAATTCTACTTTCCTTCGCAGCTTATTTTAGTGAAAATTTATTGATTTTCATCAAAGTAATTTAATATCCCTTGATAGATGCCGAGAGTCGCTTGTTCTCGGAATTTAGCGGTTGTAACTACACGTTCCTCACTGGCATTACTTAAGTAACCTAGCTCAACGAGAACAGCTTTTTGACGATTTTCTCGTAGTACTAAATAATTCCCTTGTTGAGTACCACGATCTTTTAAATCTATTTTACTTGAAAGTCCATTATTTATGGCTTCTGCAAGACCCTGTTGATTACTGTTCATATAATATGAGGTGAAGCCATTAATGGAGCTATCTTCTGCTGCATCATAATGAATGCTGATAAAAGCATCTGCCTCATATTGGTGTGCAATTGATACGCGTTTGCGGAGGTCTACATATTCATCTGATTCTCTTGACATAACAACATTTGCACCTGCTGCACTAAGCTTTGAGGCAAGTAGAGAGGCTGTTTTCAGAGTAATATCTTTCTCATCGGTTCCTCGTTGACCGGTTGTGCCATGATCATTACCACCATGTCCAGCATCTACGACAATTGTTAGCCCATTTAAAGTGCCTTTTTTGCGTGGTTTAGATTTTTCCTTTTTTGTAGCAGTATCAGCTTTGTTCGACGAAGTAGTAACGACCCAGTTCGCCACAAATGCAGTTTTGTCATCTACTTGTATTTCATAAAAGTCATCTTTAGCGCCTACAATAGGGTAGGTTTCACCAGCATCTACACGTTCAACTACATCAGCAGTTGTTGTAGCATCTGTCCGAAGGTTTGTCCCATTATAAATGATTGTGACAGATTCAAGCTCTGAAGAAGAAGATGAAGATTTAGATGTCTTTTTTTCTACATTTGAAAAAGTACCATAAAAGCTATAAACCCAGCCTGCTTCTTTATCGTTATATTGAATTTGTACCCAGTTATGCTCTTGAGCAAGCACTTTAAACTCTTGTCCATTTGAAACAGTACCTATATTTTTAGCATTTAAGTCTGGTTTTTTACGGACATTAAGTGTATCTACTAAAACTGTAAAGGTTGTATCTTTGTTGACCTTTTTTGTAGATACTTCAACTTTAGGTTCGTCAGCCTCAGGTTCATCAGCTTCAGCTTTTTTTTCAGGTAGGTCATTGATTGTAACATAGTCTGCAGATACCCAACCAACTAGCCCATTCCAATCTATTTTCGACCATTCGCCATTTTTTTCAATAAGATTTGCTTGTTCGCCTGTTGATAATTGTCCAAGAACTGCTGAAGAAATATCAGGCTCAGTACGGATATTTAGACGATCGACCTGTGAAATCACGGTTTGATCAATCGTTTGTTTAGCGTTTGTTGGAGCTGTTAGCCAGGATGCTACCCAACCTTCGTAATTGCCTGCTTTTACTTGAATCCAATCGCCTTCACGACCAATAGAGGTTAACGGATCACCCTCTTCTAATGTCGTAATGATTGGATAAGACAGTCCAGGTCCCTCACGTAAATGAAGAATCGATCCAGTTACTGTTAAATCACTGGTGTCGGCTAGTGCTTTTTGAACATTGTTCATACTTGGAATCGCAATCGTTAACACTAGTACGAAGATGATTATAATATGTAATAATTTTGTCCTCATCAGATTCCTCCTATTCCTTGTGCTATTTTACCATGCTTTAGTAATAGAATTCGTGGGAAAAAGGTAATGGAATTTGTAATTTTCACGACTGTATTGTAAAAAACACAAAAACAGTTGACATTACCTTTCGTTGTGACTAACATAAAGGGTAATCAAAAAATGATTAATCGCTTATGACCAAGCAAGTAGCGTATACCTCTATTGGAGAAGAGAGGGAAAGACTTAGGCTGCAATCTTTCCTACAAAAATGTATAACGTGAACAACACTTGAGAGGCTTTTTTCTGAAAAGTAAATCTTAGTAGGAAAAAACGGAATCGGCCGTTATCCGATCAGGAGGAGGACGCATGTATTTGATGCGTCAACTAGGGTGGAACCGCGGAAGCTTATACAGCTCTCGTCCCTTGCAATATGCAAGGTGGCGAGAGCTTTTTTTATTGGACAAATTTGGAGAGAATTATTGCTCAAAATGAGAGTAGTCCAGTTGTAAGCTTGTTCATAAGCAATCTACAGAGGAGGTATTTATATGAGTTTTAAAGTGCCACGAGGGACACAAGATATTTTGCCTGGGCAATCGGAAAAATGGCAAAAGGTAGAAGCGATTATCCGTGATATCTGTCGTGTCTATCGCTACAATGAAATTCGCACACCAATTTTTGAGCAAACAGATTTATTTGCACGTGGTGTCGGTGAAACAACAGATGTTGTTCAAAAGGAAATGTATACATTTGAAGATCGCGGTGGCCGTTCGTTAACATTGCGTCCAGAAAATACAGCTGGTGTAGTTCGAGCTTATGTTGAACATAAAATGTTTGGTGCACCTGATCAACCAGTGAAGCTTTCATATTTAGGACCAATGTTCCGTTATGAACGTCAACAAGCAGGGCGCTACCGTCAATTTGTTCAATTTGGTGTAGAAGCAATTGGTTCAGCAGATCCAGCTATCGATGCTGAAGTAATTGCACTAGCAATGGATGTCTATGAATCAGCAGGTTTAAAGGATCTAAAATTAGTTATTAATTCCCTTGGTGACAAATCAACACGTGATACACACCGTACGGCACTGCTACAACACTTTGAACCACATATTCATGAATTTTGTTCAGATTGCCAAAATCGTTTGCAAAAAAACCCACTACGCATTTTAGACTGTAAGGTAGACCGCGAGCATCCATTAATGAATACCGCACCTGCGTTAACTGATTTCCTAACAGAGGAGTCAGCAGCATATTTTGCTCAAGTTAAAACGTATTTAGATACATTAGGAATTACGTATGAGGTTGATCCAAATCTTGTGAGAGGTCTTGATTATTACAATCATACGACTTTTGAAATTATGTCTACGGCATCTGGCTTTGGAGCGATTACTACACTTTGTGGTGGAGGTCGCTATCATGGCCTTGTTCAAGAAATCGGTGGACCAGAAGTACCAGGTATCGGTTTTGCATTAAGTATTGAACGTTTGTTGCTTGCACTTGAAGCTGAGGGTGTTGAATTAGACACAGCATCAGGACTCGATGTCTATATGATCGCTATGGGCGATGAAGCGAAGCTAAAGACTGTAGAATTAACAAGTACCTTCCGTGCGAAGGGCATTTCTGCAGAGATGGATTATTTAGATCGCAAAATGAAAGCTCAAATGAAATCCGCAGACCGTTTAGGTGCAAAATATACGATTGTTTTAGGTGAAACAGAGCTAGAAGAACAAGCGGCTACTGTTAAACATATGGAATCAGGTGAACAACAAAAAGTCGCATTCTCAGAATTAGTAAACTACTTGTTAAAACAATAAACGAACACAAGTATTAATCGTTTACAGGATTATCTGTCCAAATGATTCAAATATCGACTTCATTTTGGACAGATAATTCAGTTAACAAAGAACTACTAATTGTCCTTGGCATCAATTCACTACGTTGGTGGGAACTGTATGCTACATAAGTGAAATAAATGGACTATCACCAAAAGTTATGGTGATTAGCCAAATAAATTTTGGAGGAATTAAACAAATGGCAATAAGAACACATGCTAGTAACGAGCTTTCAGAAGCATTACAAGGCGAAAAAGTCGTATTAAAAGGTTGGGTACAACGTCGCCGCGACCTAGGTGGTTTAATTTTCATTGATTTACGTGACCGTACTGGAATCACACAGGTTGTGTTTAGCCCTGATGTTGCAGAAGCACATGCTTTAGCCGACAAAGTGCGTAGCGAGTACGTAATTGAAGTAGAAGGGACAGTTATTCTACGTTCAGAAGATCAAATCAACCCAAATGTACCAAACGGTAAAATTGAAGTAGAAGCGACAAAATTAATCGTTATTAATACGGCAAAAACAACACCGTTCCAAATCGAAGATCGCACTGACGTATCCGAAGATTTACGTTTGAAATATCGTTATCTCGACCTGCGTCGTCCTGTTATGTTTGATACATTCAAAATGCGTTCAGACGTTACTCGTACAATTCGCAACTTCTTACAAAACGAAGGCTTCTTAGAAGTAGAGACGCCAATTTTAACAAAATCGACTCCTGAAGGCGCTCGTGACTATTTGGTACCATCACGTGTTCATGAAGGTGAATTTTATGCATTACCACAATCACCTCAGCTATTTAAACAATTATTAATGGTGGCTGGTTTCGAGAAGTACTTCCAAATCGCACGTTGCTTCCGTGATGAAGACTTACGAGCTGACCGTCAGCCAGAGTTTACACAAGTTGATATTGAAACAAGCTTCTTAACACAAGAAGAAGTTTTAGAAATGAACGAACGCTTAATTCAAGCTGTTATGAAAGAAGTAAAAGGTATTGATATCCCTGCTCCATTCCAACGAATGAAATATCAAGAAGCGATGGATCGTTACGGCTCAGATAAACCAGACGTGCGTTTCGGTTTAGAGCTAATCGCATTAAACGATATTTTTGATGGCTGCGATTTCAAAGTATTTGCTGATACAGTAGCACAAGGTAAGCAAGTAAAAAGTATCAACATTAAAGGTGCGGCAGATAAATACTCTCGTAAAGACATGGACGAACTAACAAAATTCGTTGGTATTTACGGAGCAAAAGGTCTTGCTTGGTTAAAAGTTACTGAAGAAGGCTTGAACGGACCAATTGCAAAATTCTTTGACGACGCATTAGCTGCGGCATTAATCGAACGTATGAAAGCTGAAGTGGGCGATATTTTAGTATTCGTAGCTGATAAAGCGCCTGTAGTAGCAGCATCTCTAGGTGCACTTCGTACGAAATTAGGTCAAGAATTAGGCTTAATCGACGAATCACAATTTGCATTCCTATGGATTACGGATTGGCCATTATTTGAGTACTCTGAGGAAGATGGCCGTTACTATGCAGCACATCACCCATTCACACGTCCGTTCGATGAAGATATTCATTTAATGGATACTGATCCTTCAGCAGTCCGAGCACAAGCTTACGATATCGTCTTAAACGGCTATGAGCTTGGTGGAGGTTCATTACGTATTTATGAGCGCGATTTACAAGAAAAAATGTTTAAATTACTTGGCTTCACAGAAGAAGAAGCTAAGGCACAATTTGGTTTCTTATTAGAAGCATTTGAATATGGTGTGCCGCCACATGGAGGTCTTGCATTTGGTCTTGACCGCTTCGTAATGCTACTTGCTGGCCGCACTAACCTACGTGACACAATTGCCTTTCCGAAAACAGCAAGTGCTAGCTGCTTAATGACAGAGGCACCGAGTGGAGTATCTGCTGATCAATTGAGCGAGTTAAGTCTAGCGATCAAACCATTCAGAAAATAATTAGCACTTCTAAATACCTGGATTCTCTAGCGAAAACGGTTGAGAATCTAGGTATTTTTTGCGTTTTCACAAAAATTTAGATATTTTAAAAGAAAATAGTTTGAATTATCAGAAATATCGTGCTATTATAACTGTAATACGAATCCTGATGTGTTTGTCTAACTGCTAGTTCTACTTAACAGTTTTGACCGAACACAATAGAATCGGGAGCCTTCATTTTGTAGTCGCAAACATGCCCCATGCGGAGCGGGACGTTTAAAACTGCAAAGCGGGCACCCACCTGCAAATTGCGGGTTCAAAACGAATGTTTCTTGGCATTACGGCACAATCGGGATTCGTCATACATAATTCATAAGCACAAAAGGAGCATTGAAATAGCTCCTTTTATTAACTTATTTCAGCAATGGTTTTAGTAGCGAAAGCAAAGCGTCAGCTACAAATGTTTTTTGTAATGAAAGTGCAACGGCAGTTACAGATGTTTTTTGTAATGAAAGTGCAACGGCAGTTACAGATGTTTTTTGTAACAAAAGTGTAACGGCAGTTACAGATGTTTTTTGTAACGAAAGTGTAACGGCAGTTACAGAAGGCTCCCACTTCTATAGCTTTAGCAGGAGATGAATAAGGTGTGGATATAGACTGCAAAAATAGAACGAAGAAATTGTATGATAATTAACATGTTCTTATCACTAAAAATGATCTTTTACAAGTTGGGGTGTCGGGGATGACATTTGTTAAAACGTATACCATGTAATATAAGTTGATCTTCGTTCCGGCTGGACGCCCCCGGGAAAGCGCCAATCCGGAACGGAAATCAACCCCACGTCATGGCGATGAATCGAAAAATTTTGAAAATATGAAAAATACTTTTTATTTTTTTAGAAGAATCATA
This sequence comes from Lysinibacillus sp. fls2-241-R2A-57, assembly GCF_030209535.1. Lineage (NCBI taxonomy): Bacteria > Bacillati > Bacillota > Bacilli > Caryophanales > Bacillaceae > Lysinibacillus > Lysinibacillus sp. fls2-241-R2A-57. The sequence goes on along the minus strand of NZ_JARVRU010000008.1, from coordinate 31,317 downwards.
TAATTGGTATAGACAACTATACCAAGTTGATTAATAGTTTGTTAACTTCAGCAAAGCTCCTCAAAAATGAATAGGGGTGATCTATTGAAGAAAACGCTTTTAATTTCCAATGTTACGATCGTCAATCATGGAGAAAAGCCGTTTAAGGGTGACTTATTCATTGACAATGGTAGGATTATTAAAATAAGTCATGATTTATCTGATAAGGCTGAGCGTTATATAGATGGCAAAGATAAAAATTGGTTACTGCTACCTGGCTATATTGATATGCACATACATGGCTCTGCTGGGCATGATGTGATGGATGCTACGCAATTAGCTTTACATCAAATGGCACGCTCTTTAGTACAAGAAGGCGTCACAGGCTTCCTTGCTACTACCATGACGCAATCTATAGAAGCAATTGAAAGTGCTCTAACTAATGTTGCGCAATTTGAAAATAGTGATGATGAGGCAAGTTTATTAGGTATACATGTAGAGGGGCCATACGTATCGAAAAAACGGGCAGGTGCTCAGCCTTTAGAATACATTATTTTACCATCTATTGAGCAATTTGCATCATGGCAGAAAAAAAGTAAGTATCGCATTAAACAAGTAACAATTGCACCTGAGGTAGAGGGAGGATTTTCGTTTATTGAAACGTTAAAGGATTTAAATGTTATTGCTTCCATTGGCCATTCTGACGCAACAATTGAGGAGGTAGATAGATCAGTAGCATTGGGAGTAAGACAAGCTACACATTTATATAACCAAATGAGCCCTTTCCATCATCGAAATCCAGGTGTCGTCGGTGCAGTGTTTTTAGAGGATAAGGTGAAGGTTGAAATTATCGCAGATTTCGTGCATAGCCATCCTCAAGCCGTAAATCTGGCGTATCGGATTAAAGGCGCAAAGGGCATTGTTTTAATTACCGATGCGATGCGGGCAAAAGGCTTACATTACGGTGATTATGATTTAGGTGGGCAAACCGTTCATGTTTCTAAGGATGGAGCTCATTTATCTAATGGGGCTTTAGCTGGTAGTGTGTTAACGATGGAACAAGCAGTAAAAAATATAAAAGCAATCACTAATTGCTCATTGCAGGAAATTGTCGCAATGTCCTCTATGAATGCTGCTGAACAATTACAGCTTACAACTAAAGGTCGTATTGCAGAAGGCTACGATGCAGATTTTGTATTACTAGATGAAAAATTGAATGTGCAAAAAACTATTTGTCGAGGTAAAGTTGTATTTGAGAAATGAAAGTAAAGTTGGATAAGGATGGTGCAAGACTTGTTAGATAAAAATTCTCATATACCAATCTATATACAAATAGAAGAGATTATAAAACAACGTATTTTTTTAGAAGAATACAAAATCGGTGAAAATATACCTTCTGAGCGAGAGCTTTCTACGCAATTTGATGTTAGTAGAATGACTGTTCGTCAATCGATCACAAATTTAGTCAACAGCGGCTTACTGTATCGTGAAAAAGGGAGAGGTACCTATGTAGCTAATCCAAAATTAGAGCAACCACTAAAAGGGTTAACAAGTTTCACAGAGGATATGCGGGCTAGAGGGATGGAACCGAGCAGTAAAGTTCTACGCTTTGAGAAAATCATACCACCCGTCGATGTTGCAGGAGATTTAATGTTAGAGCCGGGTGAAGAGGTATTCTTTGTAGGGCGAATTCGTAATGCAGATTCCGAGCCAATGGCAATTGAAAGAACATATATCCCAGTAAAAGTATATCCTGAATTAGATGAAAAGAAGATAATGGGATCATTATATGCCTTAATCGAAGCAAAATCTCATCGGAAAATTGGAAATGCTATTCAGCAAATGGAGGCAGCAATTGTTTCAAAAGAAGACAGTAAATTTTTGCAAATTAATAATACTGCACCGGTGTTAATTATTAAGCGTATTAGTTATTTATCAGATGGAGTCCCGTTTGAGCTTGTACGAAGCACTTATCGAGCTGATCGATACAAATTCATTAGTGAAATTAAAAGGTGATCTTATGGATGCGTATTTTCTAGAAATACAAAAGTTAATGCAGGTTGTGAAGGTGCAAGAAAATGCTCAAATAAAAGGAGCCGCTCAAATAATTGTACAACGGCTTCAACGAGGAGGGATTGTCCAATTATTTGGTTGTGGTCATTCTCAACTTTTAGCACAGGATGCATTTTATCGAGCTGGAGGGCTTGTACCTGTACGTCCTATAATTATTGAACCTTTGACATTACAGGCAGGAGCAATGACATCGTCTAAAAACGAGAAGGACCCGACAATCATTGAACAGTATAAAGATCAATTTGATTTTCGTGAAAATGATGTTTGCATTGTTATTTCGACATCTGGTAGAAATCAAGCCCCTATAGATGCAGCATTTTTAGCGAAAGAATCAGGGGTATTTGTTATGTCTTTGCAATCTCTCGCTTATCGTGAACAGCCGTCACGCCATCGAAGTGGACAACGCTTAGAGAATATAGTGGATTTAGTTATCGATACCCATATACCAATTGGAGATGGTTTGCTACATCACAATAAAATACAGTATGCACCTGCCTCTACAGTTATTAGTTCAATTATTTTAAATGCATTATTCAGTGAAATCATTGAGATCATGGCCATATCTATCGAAGCATTACCTGTTTTTAAAAGTAATAATGTTGACTCGGATTTGTCTCATAATGAGGCTATGATTGCCAATTACCAACATCGTATTAAGTTTTAATGACATGCGGAGGGATAGCGATGAAGAAAATGTTTAAAATAACAACGCCAGAAGGACTACATGCAAGACCAGTAGCGTTACTTGTAACTGCTGTAACGCCATTTGAGTGTGACGTTCAGTTAACCTATAAAGAGAAATCAGTCAATTTAAAATCAATAATGGGGGTTATGGCACAAGGAGTAGCGCCTGGAAGTATTGTTGAAATTTCAGCAGAGGGACCTGATGCTGAGAAGCTTTTCCAAACAATAACAGAAGTAATTGTTTCTGAAGGGATTGGTGAGGAATGCTAGAAATACAAGGAATTGCTGTGTCTCAGGGCATTGCCTTTGCAAATGCTTATTGTTTAAAGGAACCAGATCTATCTTATGAAGAGGTAAAGGTCGCTGATGTAGATGCTGAACTAGTAAGGTTCAAGGCAGCAGTTGTGAAAACGAAAACGGAACTCCGAGAAATCCATGAAATAGCTCAGGAGAAATTTGGTGCAGAGAAGGCGGATATTTTTGCGGCACATCTATTAGTACTAGAGGATCCTGAAATGCTAGCAGCTATTGAAGCTAAAATTCAAGCTGGGGTGAATGCAGAATTTGCATTAGATGAAATATCAAATATGTTCATAGCTATGTTTGAGGAGCTAGACAATGTCTATATACAGGAGCGAGTTGCTGATATTCGAGATGTGTCTAAACGAATATTAGCCAACTTGTTGGGGGTCGAAATGGTGGATATGAATCATTTAGCCTCTGAAGTAATTATCGTCGCTAAAGATTTAACACCGTCCATGACTGCGATGCTAGATACAAAGTATGTAAAAGGGTTTATAACGGATATTGGCGGCAAAACATCTCACTCTTCTATTCTCGCACGAACATTAGAGATTCCAGCAGTAGTAGGGACAAAAAATGCCACGCAAAATATACAACACGGAGCACCAATTATTATAGATGGAACAAATGGCAAGATTATTGTCAACGCTACATCGGAAGTATCTAGTTATTATATGCAACAACAACGTTTACAAATTGAAGAGCAAGAAGAACTTTTCCAATATCGTACATTGCCAAGTTTGAGTGCGGATGGATGCTCTGTAGAAATTGCTGGGAATATAGGGAAGCCTGAAGATGTGGAATTTGTTATAAATGCTGGTGGAGAAGGTATCGGCCTTTTTCGTACGGAATTTTTATATATGGAACGTCAGGAGCTACCTACAGAAGAGGAGCAGTTTCAAGCATATAAAAGTGTACTTGAGAAAATGCAGGACAAGCCGACGATTGTTCGAACATTAGATATAGGTGGCGATAAGCACCTTCCATATATGAAGCTTGCTGCTGAAATGAACCCTTTTCTTGGCTATCGAGCGATTCGAATTAGTTTAACGCAACAAGAAATGTTTCGTGTACAGCTTCGCGCATTACTAAGAGCAAGCGCTTACGGCAATTTAAAGATTATGTTTCCGATGATTGCTACAGTGGATGAATTTAAAATGGCGAAGGCAATTTTGTTGGAGGAAAAACAAAATTTAGAAAATAATGGTTATACTCTATCTGAAACGATTGAAGTAGGGATGATGATTGAAATTCCGTCGGCAGCTATCATTGCAGATTTATTTGCAAAGGAAGTGGATTTTTTCTCAATTGGTACAAATGATTTAATCCAGTACACGTTGGCGGCAGATCGCATGAACGAAAATGTTTCTTATTTATATCAGCCATACCATCCTGCTGTCTTAAGACTTATAAAAAATGTCATTGATGCAGCACATCATCAAGGAAAATGGGTAGGTATGTGTGGTGAAATGGCCGCAGATGAAATAGCATTACCGATTTTACTTGGATTTGGATTAAACGAGTTTTCCATGAGTGCTTCATCTATTCTAAAGACTCGTGCACACATCGCTAAGCTTTCGAAACAGCAGTTAATGACACATAATGAACGCATTTTATTGCTATCCACTTCTTCTGAGGTTGAGGAGTATGTCAAAAAAAATCAATTAAGTCTATCTTGAATTTTAAGAATATTCAGTGTTGTTATAAGGGATCTGTTATGGAAATTAAGATAATTCCACCAAAAGATTATATACAGGTACATCAATTAAGAGATTATTGTTTTCCTAATAAGTATACTGGTGCCAGGCGAGATGATTTTCATTATTGGATTGAGAACAGCACAACATTAGGTGCTTTCGATGAACATAAAGTAGTTGGTCAGCTTTTAATATTGCCACTTAATATGATCGTACATGGTGCAAAATATGATATGGGCGGAATTGGCTTTGTTGCATCCTATCCGGAGTATCGGCAGCAAGGTATTATCAAAAGACTTATGATAGAGGCACTTAAGAAAATGTTAGAGAATGGACAAGTCATTTCTGTGTTAGCACCATTTTCTGTATCCTTCTATCGTTACTTTGGATGGGAATTGTTTTTTGAGAAGCTACATTACACCATTCCGCAAATGATGTTTCCTTCTTTCGGAAAGCAATTTGATGTAGTCGAATGAGCTTTGAATGGCCAGATTCCGCTCTTTTCCAGGCGATTAAGGATTTTCACAATGCACAAGCGCTCATTAATAATGGAAGTATGCTACGAGATGATGCTTGGTGGAAAAGAATAGAGAGAAGGGCGCCTGATAGTCATTTTGCAGCATATTTTAAGTCTGATCAAATTGCAGACTATATTCGTTATATTATTCAGGATGGAACGTTTGAGATTCATGATTTTATAACAGAGGATTTACTAGCAGAACAAGCGATTTGGCGTTTTATAACGTCACATGCGGCGAATGTCAGTAGCATTAAAGGAGTTACTTCTAACGACCATCAATTTGGCTTCTATTTTAAAGAGCGACAGTTTAAAAAGGAAGTCGTTCAGGATGTGATGATCAGAGTAGTAGATGCTACACGGTTTATGCAGCATTATCCTTGGGGGGATATTCAAGAGCCATTGTATATTCGAATTGAAGATGCACTTTGTAGTTGGAATGATCGCCTATATTAAATAAATAAGAGTGAAGATGTCTCGGTAATTGGGACAAATACTATCGCGGAAATGCATCTGTTAGCATTGCCGATTAATCTTTTTTCAGCGATGATGGTTGGCTACCTTTCAGTGGAGGATGCGGTCTTGTATGCAAATAAACAATTGGCTGAAGAGATTATTAATCGATGACAATTGGCATTACCTTCCAATAAGCCAACCTTCGAATATTTTTAAGCATGTTAATAATTGTATGTCGATAGATAGGTTTAGCAACTAAAATTTTTTTGAACTTTTTTCTGGACTATACCAGTTGAGAGAATCCTTTCGATAGTATGTGATAAAGATATAGCCCAATTTTTGCAGACCTTTTCTGAGGAGAGAAATGGTGTGAAAAACGTATTGTGGTATATACCAATAGGTGCTATTCTCAAAATAAGAAAGCGGTTTCACAGTAGGGGGATTACAAAATTAAAGTTAACTAGAAAAGATGAACTTAATCATGAAAAGGAGTGTTTTGATGAAAAACATTATGTTAGTGTGTGTAGCGGGAATGAGTACTAGTTTATTAGTGACTAAAATGCAAAAAGCGGCACAGGAACAAAACATTACGGCAGATATTTATGCGATTGCTGAAAGTGAAGTTGACAAAGTATTAGCTACTAAAATGGCGGATGTGCTGCTATTGGGTCCTCAAGTCCGTTACTTAAAAGGGACATTTGAAACAAAATACAAGGAAATGAATTTCCGAATTGATGTTATTAATATGGTGGATTACGGCATGATGAATGGCGAAAATGTCTTAAAGCAGGCACTAAAGTTGATTGATTAAGGGGGCTATGGCAATGGAGGAAACAGTTTTAATGGAATCCATTATGGGATTGATTGTGCATAGTGGTAATACGAAAAGTGAGTGTATGGAGGCTATCCAGCTAGCAAAAAAGGGGCAGATTCAGCAAGCAAAGGAAAAAATACAATTAGCTAATGATGCATTGATTGAAGCACATCATTCTCAGACGGCTTTACTGTCACAAGAGGCAAGGGGAGAGAAAGTAGAAGTGTCGATGCTGTTAATTCACGCGCAAGATCATTTAATGAATGCCATTACGTTTCGCGATTTAGCAACGGAAATGATTGAATTATATGAGCGAATCAAAGGGGAGTAGCATCAAGCCTTGATGTCACGATAAAAAGCAAAGGGAGTGTGTGAAATGTTCCGTTTTTTAGAAGAAAAAATTGTGCCGGTTGCTGCTAGAGTAGGGAATCAGCGACATTTAGTTGCCATTCGAGATGGTTTTATTACGATCATGCCATTAACAATTGTTGGATCTCTTGCGATTCTTGTTAATAATTTACCTATCAAATATTATCAAAATGCACTCGATGCCATCTGGAAACATGAAACTTGGACTCAATGGGGCGGGAACATTTGGGGTGCAACATTTGGAATCATTTCTTTGTTATTAGCCTTTTCAATTGCTTACAATCTTGCAAAAAGCTATGACAAGGATGGACTTTCTGCCGGTGTCATCAGCCTTTCAAGTTATATGACGTTTGGTACTTTTAGTGACGGTGGATTAACAGGGTTAACAACAAGTACAGGTGGTTTATTTATAGCTATTATTATTTCTCTGCTCTCAACTGAAGTATTTTGTAGATTGTCTGGCAATCCTAAGTTGCTAATTAAAATGCCGAATGGTGTACCACCAGCTGTTTCAAAATCATTCGCAGCATTGCTACCTGCTATTATTACAATTGGTTTATTTGCTCTAGTTCGTACAATTATTTCGGCAGGCTTCGGTATTCCTGATATTGTCGGTTCTTTCTACTCAGCAATTCAAGAGCCATTTATGGGCTTAACGAATACATGGGTTGCGGCTTTAGTTTTAGCATTCATCCCTACTTTTTTATGGACATTAGGTGTTCACGGTGCTAATATCATCGAACCGTTCATGCAAACAATAAATTTACCGGCGATTAAAGAGAATGTAAAAGCAATTTCAGCTGGAGAAGTAGCGCCATATATCGTAAATAAGCCATTCTTTGATGCTTTCATCAATATGGGTGGTTCCGGTACGACAATAGCACTTATTATTGCTATTTTCATTATCGCTAGAAAGAATAAACAATACAATACCGTTGGAAAATTGTCGGCAGCACCAGGGCTTTTCAATATTAATGAACCATTACTTTTCGGTCTTCCAATTGTGTTAAACCCAGTGTTATTCGTACCGTTTATTTTGACACCAATGATTAACGTAACAATTGCTTTCTTTGCAACAAAGTGGGGCTATGTGCCAGCAGCTACAGTTTCACCACCATGGACAACGCCACCGATTATTAATGGATTCCTAGCGACGCAATCTTGGAAAGGAGCTGTACTTAGTATTGTCTTACTTATAGTCGCTGTGTGTATTTATTTACCGTTCATTTCGCTGGCAAACCGCATGGCAAAGCGAAATGAACAGCTAGCTGCTGCCTCAGAAACTCAAAATGAACAGCACCTTGTACAATCAGAAGGCCAAAAAGTAGAGGTGTAATGGCGAACTAAACGGAGGTTTTTGAATTGAGAAGATTAGGGATTTCACTATATCCTCAGCATAGTACATTAGAAGATATGAAGCGGTACGTTCAGCTCGCTCATGACAATGGTTTTGATCGTATATTCACATGTCTTATGTCGTTAAATACTGATCAGGAACGCCATAAATTACAGCAAATAAATGAATTTGCGCAGCAGCTTGGTTTTGAAATTTCTGCTGATATTGCACCGGCCATCTTTAAAGATTTAGGCTTAACCTATAAAGATATTGGGTACTTTAAGGAGCACTATCATTTAGCTGCATTGCGCTTAGACATGGGTTTCTCTGGCCAAGAAGAAGCATTTATGTCTCTCGATGCAAGTAATTTAAAAATAGAGTTAAATATTAGTAACGGTACGAAATATGTAGAAACTATATTATCCTATCAACCGAATAAAGATAATATTATTGGCTGCCATAATTTTTATCCGCGACGTTTTACAGGTCTTTCGCGCCAACATTTTCTACAAACATCTAGGCAATTTAAAGCGAATCATATTCGAACAGCAGCCATGATTTCATCGCAACATGCTATGTTTGGACCTTGGGAAGAAACCGAGCATGGCTTGCCAACATTAGAAGAGCATCGTCATCTGCCAATTACTGTCCAAGCAAAGGATTTATGGCACACTGGTTTTATTGATGACTGTATTATTGGCAATATGTATGCTTCTGAGGAAGAAATACGTGCGTTAGGTCAATTAAATCGCCATAAGTTAGAGCTGAAGGTTGAACAGTCTGTTGAAACGACTATTTTAGAAGAAGCGATCCTTTTTAAGGAGCCACATTTTAATCGTGGCGATGTTTCAGAGTATGTGATCCGTAGTACTCAATCTCGTGTTAAATATAAAAATGGTGACTTCCCTACACATGATATCCATCCATTAACATTGGGGGATGTGACAATCGATAATAATTTAGATGTACGATATAAGGGTGAATTGCAAATTGTTTTAAAGGAAATGCCTAATGCCGGATCAACAAATGTTGTTGCAAGAGTTGTAGAAGAAGAACAATTCTTATTAGCACATATTCAGCCATGGGCATCATTTGGTTTTACGAAATGATAGAAGAAGGGATTAAGCCATCAGCTGACAGTGCTTAATCCCTTTTCTATCTTCATTCAGCAAATGTTTTCTGAGCGAAAGTGAAACGACAGCTCCAAATGTTTTCTGAGCGAAAGTGAAACGACAGCTATAATTACTCCCAAGCGAAATTGATAGTGAAAGGAGCAAAATTATGTATGTATTAGCGATTGACGGTGGTGGAACGAAAACGTCTGCAGTGATTTGTGATGAGTTTGGCAATATTTATGCCAAAGTAGAAACGACTCGGAGTAACCCAACAGCAATGGATGTTCAATATTTTAAGTCAACGATTCACGATATACTACAGAATTTACAACAACAAAATCCACGAGTATTTGCAGCTATAGATAGTTGTTTTGCTGGCATGGCTGGGGTCAAGGAGCTACAGGCAGAGGAAGTTGTAGAAATGATAGTACGTCAATATGTTCATAAAAAAGCACATGTTTTTGTTGATAATGATGCTCTAATTGCACTTTATGCGGGCACACTTGGGCAGGAAGGCATTGTGCAAATTGCAGGAACGGGTGCCATCACAATGGGGTATGATTGTAAGCAACATTTTCATCGGGTAGGGGGCTGGGGTTATCTTTTTGATGATGAGGGCAGTGGCTATGATTTAGGGGTTCAAGTAATGAAAGCTATTTTTAAAAGCTATGATGGAAGAGCAGACTCAACAGCTTTGACAGATGTAATATTGCGTTATTTTTCTGTGGAAAATGTACCGCAATTAATAGAGCGTATTTATGGAGAGGTGCATCCTCGGACAGTAATTGCGCCAGTAAGCAAATATGTATTTGATGTGGCTGAAAAGGGAGATGACGTTGCCATTAGCATTATTGAAGATGCTTGTAAGAAATATTATATGGCGATTAAAGCATGTTACTCTTGTATGGCTTGGGGTCAAGGGGATGTACCTGTCGTATTAGTGGGTGGCGTTTTTCATAATGAAGCTTTTATTATACCTAAATTACAACAACTCGCAAAAGCTGATGAGCTGCCAATGCAATTTATGACACCGGTATTACAACCAATCGGCGGGGCAGTAATTGCGGCTTTCAAGCAAGTGAATGTTCAGCTCGGTTCAAATTTTGTAGAAGCTTTTCAAAAAAATATGAACAGATAGGAAGTTGATGGAAGTTCGAGGCAAAAGAGGCTGGGATATAAGTATATTCACATCAGAGAAGCGAGAGAAATCAATGTTTCTAAAATTGAGTTCTCTCGTTATTTAAGGTTTTGAGCAGTTATTTTTCCCAACCTCTTAAATTTTCTACTGCTTACTTTAGTAGTGCGGATACATAGCTCTGATAGACCCAGAAGTATTTTGATTAGGAATACTTATTGATTTTAGTTATAATTTTTACTTGATGAATATCATGATAAAATGTAATATAAGTTTGATTTATCTTAGTATATAACTAGGTTTACTAATAAAGTGAAACTTTAATTAGTGGAGGGTTCTTCATCCACCGCTGATTGTTAGTCTTCATCAATCGGGCTTTTACTGCCCGTTAAAGCGGGATAAAAAATTCAATAGACGGAGAGTGTAATGATGCTACATCAATTTTCACGTAACGAGCTCGCAATAGGAACAGAGGGACTCGAAAAATTAAAAAATACAACGGTAGCCATTCTTGGTGTAGGCGGTGTAGGTTCATTTGCTGCAGAGGCATGTGCAAGAAGTGGTATTGGGCGCATTATTTTGGTAGATAAGGATAATGTAGATATTACAAATGTGAATCGTCAATTAGTTGCCTATCTTTCAACGGTCGGTAAATCAAAGTCAGGTGTCATGAAAGAACGTATTGCTGATATTAATCCAGAATGTGAAGTTATTGATATGCATATGTTTTACACGGAGGAAACATATGAGGAATTTTTCGCGCAAGGCATAGATTATGTCATTGATGCGAGTGACACAGTGATGTATAAAATTCATATTGTGAAGGAATGTCTACAGCGTAATATTCCAATCATATCTAGTATGGGTGCAGCAAATAAAATGGATCCTACTCGTTTTAAAATTGCAGATATATCCAAAACACATACAGATCCATTGGCAAAAGTAATTCGTACGAAACTACGTAAAGAGGGTATTCATAAAGGCGTGATGGTTGTATTCTCAGATGAGAGTCCTATTGTAGTTCGTCCAGATGTCGTGGAGCATGTCGGAAAACCAGATGCAGCCATCCGTAAAGCAAAAATGCCGCCATCTTCCAACGCTTTTGTTCCGTCAGTGGCAGGCTTGATTGCTGCAAGTTGGGTAGTGAATACAATCATAAAAGATGTAAAAATTACACGTGTTCAAGGTTAAAACAACTTAAAAAAATCCTTGATGTCGATAAATATAAAAAGTTGGTCGATAAATTCAAAATTTTCATCGATAAACTCAAATATTTCTCGATAAAAAAAAAGCAAAGAAATCGCGTAAAAAACCCGTGTTGTTGTTGTCGTTGTTGCTGCCGCTTCGTTGCACTACGCTTTCGCACAGACAAAACCCGTGTTGCTGCCGCTCCAGCCCTACATTGTGGCGATGTGCCAATTTACAGAAGTAGCTGTCTCAATTGACTTTGGAGACAGCTGCTTTTTCTATGTTACAATAGGAACGTTGTGAAGAAGGGGTCTACAACATTTGTGACTCTAACATTTGATGTAGAGCCTATAAAAGGAGACATTTAATAATGGAGCAAATCTATCAAATGGAATATAGGGGCATAAATTTATTCGATGAAATTAGCTCAGTAGAGTTAGCTATTGATGAAGAGAGTCAAACAATACACATTTTTGATGTTGGCCAGGTTGTAAGCCCTATTTTTAATTTTGATGTTTCTGCTTATGAACTATCAGATGGTTTTTACAAAATGGCGGATATACTTCGGCATAAACGTATATTGATAAATCAACAGCCAGGTAGTGAACTAACGCTAAGTGATTGGTTAATTACAAACAGTGCTTATTTTTATATACCACAAAAAAGAATAAAAAAATATGCACAAGGAAGTATTATAGAAATTGTTGATCGAACGAAAGAGCAATCATTATATGATGATTATGTACAAAGAATATAATTCTACCAAAATTGTTCGCCTTACGTGCTCAAAATGCTATTAATTCACGAAATTGTCTTATTTTGTTCAAGTGACCACTTCTTTATTTGGTTTATTGCTATAATTTAAATAATTCCAATAGATAATAGATCCGTTTGTTTAGAAAGTGCAGGACTGCTTAGGAAAGTAGGAGTGACGTTTAGAAAACAAATGAGAACATCGGAGAGTGGTAAAATGGAAATTCAAGTAATTCGTGATCATTTAGATATTGTAAAGCTTCAAGAGAAAATGAATGATATTGTATTTGACTATTTGGATACATCTAATAATTATCCGAAGGCTATGAAGGAACTAAATCCTTTATTTACGCAAGTTACAACATTTTATAAAGATTATGTTGATGAAAGAGCGGGTGAGATACCGAGTGCCAATACATATTGGCATTTGTTTATAGATTGTTGTGCAAAGCTTTGCTATTTTTTAGCGGCATCAACTTATTATTCATCTAATGCGCTACAAAAAACACCTGAAACAATTGAGCAATTATTAACGATTGCTGCCTTTTCTTTACCTAGTATTGAACAGGAAGAGAATGAACAATTATTAGAGGCTATTTTTACACTTTATAGTGAAGTTGTAGAGGATGAAGAGAAAACAACATCACTACGAAGAGCAGTACTTGAACAAAAAGGTGCAGTCAAACAATGCTTGCAACAATTTAAACTATTTGTTGATAATGAAATTACGAGATAATTGATTGATCCATACTTTTCAGAAAATAGAATAACAATTTAGAATCTGCTTACTTTTTTGCGGTTTATCCTCCATTCCTTACAGCGCTCGGGCTTGAAAGGGGGTGGATGGGTTTCCGTTTCTTAAAGGTTTTGCAGATTTTTTTAGTAATGTTAATGGATTATTAAGAAGAGAGTTGGAGTAGTGTCAAAATTTTATTGTACAGAAATGAAAAAAGGACTTTTTTCTTAAAAGGTATTTACAGATTTTTGTCGAAATATAGTTAAAAATTGAAAAACTATGTGTATGGTTTATAGGAAGGAGGCTGTGTAATGTTCATAAACGGTATCGAAATTGATTTGTCGAACTTAGAAAACCCACTCTTATTAGTAAGTGAGGATGAGGAACATTTATTTCTACGACTTATACAATCAACACTTGAACAGGGGCTTATCCAATGTCAATTAGCTTTTTCGACAAGAAAATCCATCTCTTTAGTAAGGGATTTTTGGTTGGCTATGTATAAAGATCAAGAAAAATTATATATCAACAGTGGAAATGCGCTCCTATATCCAATTCGTCTAATCATATTCGAGCTCGTGACACAAGCAGAACACTTTAAACGTTTGTCGAAAAAATCTTTTGGAGATGAATGGCTGTCACTTATTTATGCAGTTGTCCTATTACAATTTATTTTGCTGTGGATAAGAGAACGATTTAGTGATAACAAGGAAGTTTTTGAGGCATTAAAAGAGTTGTACAGAGCAACGGATGATAATGTAGATGAGGACCAAACCTCGCCATCAAGAGAGCAATCGATTGGTCAAGCAATAGCTGTAAAAGCAATTCGCTTTGAAGTGCGGGAGAATTCCCAGGAGTTCGCTAGTTTACTCACTCAAACCCAAAATTTTATTAATTATTTACATGAAAAAGATAATGAAAAAGATGAGAAAGAAAAGACTAAGGTTCCATCGCTGAGAAATGTAGAAGATACATTGAACCTCTTTTACAGTAAGCGTTATATAACGAATATCCATAATTACTCATAAAGTGAAGCTTTAACTAGTGGGGATTTTTCTAATGATTAGTCTTCACCAAATCGGGCTTTTACGGTCAGTTAATGCGGGATTAAAAATAGGAAGATGAAGCGGAATTATTTAAATCAATGAGATATAAAGCGTTGAAAAGTAAGCGATATAGTATTTAATTAAAGATAAGGCGCTTCTTGTTTAAAATTGAAGTGCCTTATTTTCATGAAAATCAATATAATATGTTTTTCAGTATTCTAATCATGTAGCGATATTATTTTTTATCTTTATGAAAAGATATAAGCTTTTCGTAGATTCCGGCCATTCGTTTTTCTTCACCTGCAATGACAGGTTTGTAAAATTCTGTACCGACAAGCTCATTGGGTAAATATTGCTGATCGACCCAGCCACCAAATGTTCCAATCGGGCTGTTGTGGGGATATTGATAACCTGTATGACCTAAATCTTTGGCCCCTTCATAATGAGCATCGCGTAAATGATGTGGAATATCGCCTGTTTTTCCTTCATGAATGCTGGCAATTGCGGCATCAATGGCTATTATTGCAGAATTGGATTTAGATGCTAGACACATTTCAATAACAGCACTTGCGAGCGGAATACGCGCCTCTGGTAACCCTAAACGCTCTGCTGCTTGTACTGCTGCAAGCATATGCGGACCTACATCAGGATTGGCAAGCCCTATATCCTCATAAGCCATGACAAGTAAGCGTCTGCTGACAGCTACTAAATCTCCTGTTTCTAATAAATGTGCTAAATAATACAATGCTGCATTCGTATCACTTCCACGAACAGATTTTTGCAATGCAGATAGCAAATTATAAAAATTAGACCCTTTTTTATCACCATAAACGCCAATTCTGCCGATAAGATGTTCAATGATATGATCAGCTGCAATTGTTTGACCATCAACTTCATCACTTGCATAATAAATCGATTCAAGCAAAGTCAATGCTTTCCTTGCATCACCATTAGCTGCTCCAGCAATTTGAGTAATTTGATCATCTGTTAATGCAAAATGATGTTTACCCAGTCCACGTTTTTCATCAAAAAGTGCTTTTCTAATCAACTCGATTAAATTTTCTTTCGTTAAACGTTTTAGTTGATATATTTCTCCGCACCGTGAGCGGATAGCGGGATTTACATCATGGTACGGATTTTCTGTTGTTGCCCCAATTAATACGATCGAGCCATTTTCAACATGTGGCAACAAAGTATCCTGCTGTAATTTATTAAAACGATGAATTTCATCCAAAAAAAGTAGGACTTTTCCTGAGATTCGTGCTTCCTGCACTATATCCTCAACGTCCTTTTTACCAGCGCGAGTAGCATTAATTGCGAAAAATGGGAGCTTCGAGCTTCCTGCTATGGCGTTCGCTATTGACGTTTTGCCGATACCTGGCTCACCGTATAGTAGCATAGATGGAACATGTTCATTTTGAATCATTTTATAAAGAGCGGTAGTAGGACCGATAAAATCTTGGTGTCCAACAATTTCATCAAGGGTTAAAGGACGCATGCGATAAGCAAGTGGTTCATTATGCATTTTAAAATTCCCCCTTTTAACAGTTTTCAATGTTTTTAATTTTTTTTCAGTGGGAGTCTAAACATCCGCTGAAAAAGAGGAACTCAGGCTAAGACCTTCACATTCAGTGAAAACGCCTGAGTGACCAACATCGTGTTGGCCTAAAGCCTCCGGACGCAATTATGCCGGGTAGAGTTGATTTGCTAAATGTTTTTTTGAGCTAAAATGAAGCGATCATAGTATTTTGCCTAACTATACCAAGGCGCAGTTAATAGTATATCATAACCTCCCAAGAGTATTTCCGAGTTCTTCAAGAGGAGATTATGATATACTGATTGTAGTATTTTGACTAGACTATTTGAGGGTGATAAAATGAAAATTTCTACAAAGGGCCGTTATGGGCTAACGATTATGATTGAACTAGCAAAGCATTATGGAGAAGGACCTATTCCATTACGCAAAATTGCTGCTGAAAAGGAGCTTTCTGAAGCATACTTAGAGCAATTGGTTTCACCACTACGTAATTCAGGCTTAGTGAAAAGTGTTCGCGGTGCATATGGTGGGTATATGCTAGCGAATCCACCAAGTGAAATTTCGGCGGCTAATGTTATTAGTGTGTTAGAGGGGCCAATTCAACCAGTTGAAGGAATTGAAAATGAAGAAGCACCTCAGCGAGAGTTGTGGCTCCGCATTCGCGATGCTGTGAAAAATGTATTAGATACAACGACAATTGAGGATCTAGCACAATATACTGAGGAAAATGTAGCGGAAGGCTATATGTTCTACATTTAAAATGTTTAGGCTAAAGCATCGCTCCCTAAGTCGTCGCAAAGTCGTGTGGCAGGGGGTGCAGATCTTTAGCGCTTTTCGTACAAAGGAGTTTTCAACATGAATTCATATATTTATCTCGATCATGCAGCGTCTTCACCAATGAATGACCAAGTAATAGAAGCTATGACTACAGCAATGCAAAAGGTTTATGGAAATGCTTCAAGTATTCATGGGGCAGGTCGAGAGGCGCGCAAATATTTAGATAATGCACGTGAAGAATTAGCTAAATCAATTGGTGCTCAACCTGGGGAAATTATTATAACAAGTGGCGGAACTGAGGCGGATAATACGGCTATTTTTGGCACTGTTTATGCACGTGCTGCTGAAGGAAAGCACATAATTACCACACAAATTGAACATCACGCAGTATTACATACGTGTGAAAAGCTTGAACGAAATGGCTTTGATGTGACATATTTGCCAGTTGATGAAAAAGGGCGTGTATCTGTAGAAGATGTGCGAAATGCATTACGTGAGGATACAATTTTAGTAACGATTATGTACGGCAATAATGAAGTTGGTACGATTCAACCGATTGCTGAAATAGGTGAATTGTTACGTGAACATACAGCTATTTTTCATACGGATGCTGTTCAGGCATATGGCTTAGAGACAATTAATGTTGCTGATTTACATGTTGATTTACTAAGTGTTTCCGCACATAAAATTAATGGTCCTAAGGGGATTGGCTTCCTTTACCAAAAAGCTGGAACACCATTCACTAGTTATGCATTAGGTGGAGCGCATGAGAAAAAGCGCCGTGCAGGTACTGAAAATGTACCTGCAGTGATTGGCTTTGCTACTGCGGTGCGAATTGCAAATGAGTTGCGCGATGAGAAGCGTGCGCTATACAATCGCTTTAAGCAAATTATGCTTGATGTTTTCACGCAGGAAAAGCTGGCATTTCATGTAAATGGTGATTTAGAAAATACGCTTCCACACGTTTTAAATGTAAGTTTTTCTAGTATGGAAGTAGAGTCATTTCTAGTGAATCTTGATATGGCGGGTATTTGCGTATCGAGTGGTTCGGCGTGCACTGCTGGCTCCATTGATCCATCACATGTTTTAGTTGCGATGTTTGGACAAGGGACAGAGGAATTACGTAACTCGATCCGCTTTAGCTTCGGTCAAGGTTTAACAGAAGCTGACGTACAACGTGCTGCTGAAAAAACAGCTGGGATTGTGAAAAGATTAGCGAAAAAGTAGTTTGCTAAAAATTCAGGTGTGTTGATAAGGAAAAAATAGGTTTATTATTGAGCGATAAAAGGATTTTATTTGTTGTTATTTTGCTAATATATTTCCATTTTAACTGATTGTAGCCCGTAGCGGAAATCAGCCATTTCGAATTAATTCGAATGTATAAAAATGGTTAATCCATACACCTGTTAAAAATTATATATTTAATAGAAATTGAATAAAAGAAAAGGTGACCATAATGAAAGAAACACGTGATCCCTCACAAATTCGTGTTGTTGTCGGCATGTCGGGTGGGGTAGATTCTTCGGTTGCTGCATATTTACTAAAACAACAAGGATATGAAGTAATCGGGATATTTATGAAAAACTGGGATGATACAGACGAAAATGGCGTTTGTACAGCTACAGAAGACTATGATGATGTTATTAAAGTGTGTAATCAAATCGGCATTCCTTACTATGCAGTGAATTTTGAAAAGCAATATTGGGATAAGGTTTTCACATACTTTTTAGAAGAATATAAAGCAGGGCGTACGCCAAATCCTGATGTTATGTGTAATAAGGAAATCAAGTTTAAAGCATTTTTAGAACATGCAATGGATCTTGGCGCTGATTATTTAGCGACAGGTCACTATGCTCGAATCGATCGTAGTGGTGAAGGCGAAGTAAAAATGCTTCGTGGAATAGATGAAAATAAAGATCAAACGTATTTCTTAAACCAATTATCACAGGAGCAATTAGCTCATGTAATGTTCCCAATTGGACATATTGAGAAAAAGGAAGTCCGTAAAATTGCGGAGGAAGCTGGATTAGCTACAGCTAAGAAAAAGGATTCAACAGGTATTTGTTTTATAGGGGAACGTAATTTCAAAGAATTCCTAAGTCAATATTTACCGGCTCAACCTGGTAAGATGGAGACGATGGATGGTGTTGTAATGGGCCAGCATGATGGATTAATGTACTATACACTTGGTCAACGTCATGGCCTTGGAATTGGTGGTGACGGTGAGCCGTGGTTCGTGCTAGGGAAAGATTTGGAACGCAATGTGTTACTTGTTGGACAAGGCTTCCATCATGAGTCATTATATTCTACTTCATTGACTGCTGTGAAAATGAACTATACTTCGACAAAAAAATTGCCCGGGAAATTTTCATGCACAGCAAAATTCCGTTATCGTCAAACAGATACACCTGTAGAAGTAGAGATTTTAGAAGATGGACGTACACATATTACGTTTGCTGAACCAGTACGTGCAATCACACCTGGACAAGCTGTTGTATTATATGATGGTGAAGAATGTTTAGGTGGCGGTACAATCGATGAAGTCTTTAAAAATAATGAAAAACTAACATATGTAGGATAATTTGCGAAAAGACTGCTTATACTGCCTCTCATAAGGTGTATAGAATTGAGGCAGTCTTTCGCTACATAGAGGTGAACAAAAACAATGAATTTTAACGAGCAGGGTATTCAAGCATTTCAAGAAAAGCGCTATGAGGATGCCGCACAACTTTTTACACAAGCAATTGAAGCAGAGCCTGAAAATGCAATTGGGTATGTGAATTTTGGAAATCTCTTAGCGGTGTTGGAGGATATTGAACGTGCAGAGCGTTTCTTTCAAAAAGCAATTACTGTTGATGAAACAGCAGCAACTGCTTATTATGGCTTAGCAAATTTATATTATAATGCGGAACGATATGCAGAAGCAGTAAAGCTTTATGAGCAAGCGCTAAAGTATAACATTGAGGGCGCAGATGTATATTATATGATGGGCAAATGCTTTGAGCGAATGGAAAATCCGAAGCTTGCACTGCCATATTTACAACGAGCTTCAGAGCTTGCCCCTGAAGACACACAAATTCGTCTAGCATATGCAATTGTACTATGTGCGCTAGAAATGTTTGAAGAAGGTAAGAAAGAATTAGACTATTTAATCGAACAGGATTGGAATAACGCAGATGCACATTATAATTTAGGTGTACTTTATGCGGTGTCCACTGAACAAACAGAAGATGCTATGTACCACCTGAAACAAGCCTTTACATTACAGCCAGACTACGACCAAGCACGTTATATTTACGATATGATTGCACAGCGATTTAACTAAACTAAATCATAGTAGAGAAAGGATGCCGGAATTACTTCGGCATCCTTTTATATCGTGAGTTTAGTCTTGATCATCATCGGAAGAATAAAATGGTAATTGAGAGATATATTGTGCTAAATAAGCAATAGGCATTGCATCTAATGACGTCTCTTCTTCTTCCGCTTTTAAAATATTTATTTCTTCATTAAGTCGTTCCATTTTTCGATCCAGTTCAGCTGCTTGAATGGCAGCTTCCTTCAATTCCAAACGTATATGTTCAGGTACTTCCTGATTGTATTTGTAATAGATCTTATGCTCAAGGCTAGCCCAGAAGTCCATTGCAATTGTACGGATTTGAATTTCTGTATAAACACTTTCCACACGATCGGACATAAAAATTGGGATTTTTATAATAAGATGCAAGCTTTGATAGCCATTCTCCTTAGGGGATTTAATATAATCCTTTACATCCACAACTTCAATATCATTTTGCGCCTGTAGCATTGCACTTACTTTATAAATATCCTCTACAAAGGAGCATGTGATTCGCACGCCCGCAATATCACGAATGTTTTCACGAATCACTTCGACAGATGTCTCGAGGTTCTTTTTTCGGATTTTCGATAATATACTTTTTGGTGACTTTACTCGAGTTGATATATGCTCTATCGGGTTATATTCATGTATTAACTTAAATTCTTCTTGTAAAATATTTATTTTCGTTTCAATTTCTTGCAAGGCAAATTTATAGGCTAAAAAGAAACGTGTTATGTCTGATTTTAGTTTTTTTAAAGTGTTTACTTCGAGTTCATTTTTCATTCTTCATAAAATCCTTTCTTTTAGCAAATAACATTAATGAAATTCTCTTAATCTCATTAAATAATAGCTTAACAAAAATAGCTACTAAATAGAAATATGTGCTCTAAATTAAGTATAGTATTCTTGTTTCAACTAAAAAAAAAGGGGATTTTAGTCCCCTTCGTTATTAAACGATAATTTCAGCATTTAGATTGTATCGTTGATTAAATTCATCAACGAATATTTGTAAGTCGATATACGTACAAATATAAGGTTCTGTTTCTTGATCACGGAGGAAGCCGCATGTTGTCTTTAAAGATTTTGAAAACTCAAGTAGCATTTGTTCATTATCTAGCTGTACGTGCAACGAAAGAGAATTATCCTTCGTATTGACTTTGAAATATTTACCATCTATAATACGTTCTAAATTTGTTTCTTGAAAAGGAAATACATAATCCTTATATACTAACTTCACAATACCCCGCCTTTTTTGCAATAATTTACCACATCTGAATATGGTAAGTCTCCTCCGAAAATTGAAAGAGCGCTACCGATTGTAACATGAAGCTTACCACTTGCTATATTTTTAAATTTCATTAAGTCGTCTAGAGAACGGACGCCACCAGCATATGTTGTTGGAATTGTTGTCCAAGCGGCTAAATCATGCACTAAGCTTTCTTGCATACCACCTTTTTTACCTTCTACATCAACAGCGTGAATAAGTAGTTCATCACAGAAATTTTCGATATACGCAATAGACTCAGCATTTACTTCAAAATCACTAAACTTTGTCCATTTATCAGTAACAACAAACCATTTTCCATCGCACATACGGCAGCTTAAATCGATGACAAGATGCTGTTTACCGATAATCTGTACTAATTGCTTTAGTCGATCTAAATTAAGCTTGCCATCATAGAAGATAAATGATGTGACAATAACATGGGAAGCACCAGCATCAATATACTTTTTTGCATTTTCAGTAGTAATGCCACCACCAACCTGCAAACCTTGAGGGTACGCTGATAGTGCTGCTAATGCGGCTTCTTCGTTTCCATCACCTAGCATAATGACGTGACCACCTGTTAATTGATCTTTGGCAAACATTTTTGCATAATAACTAGCGTCATAATTTGAAATAAAGTTTTCGATGACTTCTTGATCTGTATGACCGAGTGTACTGCCAACAATTTGTTTTACTTTGCCATCGTGTAAATCGATACAAGGTCTAAATTCCAATAGCTTCACAATCCTTCCGTGCAACAAAATTCAACTATATCATAGCATGGAAAGGTTGTTAATAGCGGTGAAATGTCATTTGTCAAAATAATTTTAACTTCATTCAGTGAATATTCTGATAGTTAAAGCTGAATATCAGCTAACAAAAGTCTCTCGCCTCATCGTCGGATAACCAAACATCTGCTAAAAAGAAGTTAAAGCCTCTGGCAGATGTCATAGAATCAAAAGGAGTTCTTTGTGCAAGCACAAAGCCGATTCTGGACGCAATTATGCCGAGGCATATGATTAAAATATAGTGAAATGTCTTTTTAAACGATATTTCTTGATATGCTGTGGTACAATATAATGATTGAAATGGACACGAAAGGGCGAATCGAAAATGGCAGAGAATCTTGATTTATTTGAACTAAATAAATTATTTATACTCGGACGTCCGATTGTCTCTATCTTCCACAATGCACAAAATATGTATTCAATAGTTCGTGTGAAAATTCAAGAGACCAACTTACAATATGAGGATAAAGAAATAATTGTTGTTGGATATTTTCCACCGTTACAGATGGATGAACAATATCGTTTTACAGGTTTATTGAGACAACATCCAAAATATGGTGTGCAATTTCAAATTGAGACGTTTACAAAAGAAGTGCCGGCAACAGAGCAAGGAATTATTCATTATTTATCGAGTGATTTGTTTGTTGGAATCGGAAAAAAAACGGCTGAAACAATTGTAGAGAAACTAGGAGCAAATGCGTTACGTCTTATTTTAGAGGACCCAAATGCGCTTGATGCTGTACCTCGACTATCAGCTGAAAAAAAAGAGGTTATCCATCGTACGATTGAACAAAACCTAGGCTTAGAACGAGTGATGATTCAACTTAATGAATGGGGTTTCGGACCACAGCTCGGCATGAAAATTTACCAAACATATCGAACAGAGGCGATTGAACTATTAAATGAAAATCCATACCGCCTTATTGAAGATGTAGAGGGTGTTGGGTTCTTTCGTGCTGATGAGTTAGGTGCTAAATTAGGTATTACTGGCAATCATCCAGACCGTATTAAGGCGGCGATTTTACATATTCTAAATACAGCAGCTTTATCGGATGGGCATGTGTATTTAGATGCAGAACATGTTTTGCCACTAGTAAAAGATATGCTTGAGCAAAGTCAACGAGTGGAAATTCCCTTTGAGACCATTTCTAAAGCTTGCATCGAATTGCGTGAGGAAAGTAAAATTTGTGGGGAAGAAACGAGACTATATTTACCATCCCTATATTTCTCAGAAGTAGGAATTGCATCGAAAATATTAGCTTTAATTGAACGTAACAATAAGGCTGAACATTTTAGTAAGGACGAAATACGCAAAGCGATTGGTGAAACAGAAGAAGTGCTAAATGTCACATATGCTGAAACACAAGCGAATGCTATTGAACACGCACTAAACTCAGCCGTTATGATTTTAACGGGCGGCCCTGGTACAGGTAAAACAACTGTTGTTCGGGGTGTAGTAGAGGTGTATGCAAAGCTACATGGGCTATCATTAAACCCGAAGGAATACGCTCAAAAAGAAGAACCATTCCCGATTATTTTATGTGCCCCTACAGGACGTGCTGCCAAGCGTTTATCAGAATCAACAGAACTTCCAGCAATGACGATTCATCGATTACTAGGCTTTACTGGTCAGGAAAAAGAAGAAGAGACTGAGCGTGAGGTTACCGGGAAACTCATTATTGTAGATGAAATGTCGATGGTCGATACTTGGCTCGCGCATCAACTATTAAAATCCTTGCATGAGGATGTGCAAGTTGTATTTGTTGGCGATCAGGATCAGCTCCCTCCAGTAGGTCCAGGGCAAGTATTAAAGGATTTGTTGGCTTCTAAGCAAATTCCTACTGTGGAATTAACGGAGGTTTATCGACAAGCAGAGGGCTCAACAATTATTGAACTTGCTCATCAAATTAAACGTGGTCATATCACGAATGATTTGACTGTAAAAACGTCTGACCGTTCATTTGTTAAAGCCTCCTCAGATCAAGTAGCAAGCGTTGTCACACAGGTTGTGAAAAGTGCGGTTGCGAAAGGTCAAGAAATTCGTAATATCCAAGTGTTAGCACCAATGTACAAAGGTCCAGCAGGAATAGACAATTTAAATAAAATGATTCAGGAGCTTATTAATCCTAACGATACTGGTACTAGAAAAGAGCTCATCTTTGGGGATGTCACCTATCGCATAAAGGATAAAGTTTTGCAGCTTGTCAATCAACCAGAAAGCAATGTTTTTAATGGTGATATGGGTGAGGTAATCAGTATTATCAAGGCAAAGGAAACAATTGAGAAACAAGATTTGCTTGTTGTGTCATTCGATGGTATAGAAGTAACTTACCAGCGTAGTGATCTCAATCAATTGACACTAGCCTATTGTTGCTCTATTCATAAATCCCAGGGCTCTGAGTTCCAAACAGTTATTATGCCAGTTGTCCGAGGATATTCTAAAATGCTGCGTCGTAATTTATTATATACAGGTATTACGCGTGCAAAAAATTTCTTGATTTTATGTGGTGAACCGGATGTACTAGCAGCTGGTTTACAGCGTACGGATGATTTACAGCGCTTTACGTCCTTACGTGCAAGACTCAATCCAATGGATGTTGCAGAGGAAGTTGTAGAAGCAGAAGATGTTCCATTAAACGAAGATTTACAAAATGAAAAATCATCTATTGATTTAAAGCTAACGGTAGAAACAGAACCATATATTCATCCATTGATTGGAATGGATGGCGTCTCACCGTATGATTATTTAGATAAGTGAGTTAATTTCATAAATTTAATCAAAGGTTCTGAAACAATATGATTTATGAAATTAATTCAACCAATAAACTTTTATAGGTTGGAAAATCGTCTAATGATTGAAGTAAAAGATAATAAAAATTTTTATGAGGTGAATAAAGTGAAACGCTTATTATTATTGCTTCTATTCATGATGGTATTACCTTTTGCAGAAAAAGCATATGCAAAAAATACTGTCATCCAAGTGAATGAGGAAGCAGCTGTCTTTGATAATCGTTCAGGCTCACTAGTACAGGTGGGGACATTATCAGCAGGGCAAACTTTTGAAGTAACAAAAGATTACGGAGCGAATTGGTGGCAAATTCGTTGGGGTGGTTATTACGGTTATGTTGATAAACGCTACACAACGGTTGTACCAGTAACAACTTATAAAAATACAGTCCCAACTGTTGCAAAGATAAAGGATTATATTGTCACAACAAATGTTGCGCCAATTTACGATAATACAGGCAACGAGCTAGTGCAATTTGCAACTTTGTCAGAAGGAGTTAGTTTTCCTATTTATAATAGAATGGGGAATTGGTACGGAATTGCTGTGAACGGACGATTAGGATTTGTACATAGTAATTTTGTTGTGGAAGAAAAAAGTCAGGGTACAACAAATACTACAAAGCCTATCGAAAAACCAACTCCAACTCCGCCGCCACCTAATAAGCAAAATGGTTACATCGAGGCATTAGAAAATGTAACTCTTTATGATTTCCGTCGCGAAAAACCAATGGCTATTGCTACGTTAATGAAAGGCCAACAGCTAGAGATTGTAGATGCATTGGATCCAACATATGTAAAAGTTCGTTGGGGGAAAACATATCTTTATGCAGAAAAATCAATGGTGAAATTTATAAATACTCCTGCCTATAAAAATACAGGCAAGGACAATGCCATGATAAATGAATATTTCATCCCTATTTCTGCAAACAGTGAACTTTATGACCATTCATCAAAAACGTTGCAGCCATTTGCTAAGCTAGATACAAATCATCGTTATCCAATTTTACGGAAAGAAGGTAGTTGGTACGTAACGGTACTTGGTGGCCGTGAAGGATATATCCATAGCTCTAAAGTAGCGCTCGATCGCGGTGTTCCAGTTATGATGTATCATCATTTTCTGAAAGAGGATGAACTTGGACGTTTTAAAAATGTAAGTACTACGATGACAGATGTTCAATTTACGAATGAAATGCAGTATTTAAAAAGTAAGAACTACGAAACGGTTAGTG
Organism: Lysinibacillus sp. fls2-241-R2A-57; assembly: GCF_030209535.1. Classification (NCBI taxonomy): domain Bacteria; kingdom Bacillati; phylum Bacillota; class Bacilli; order Caryophanales; family Bacillaceae; genus Lysinibacillus; species Lysinibacillus sp. fls2-241-R2A-57. The sequence continues at coordinate 5,391 of NZ_JARVRU010000008.1, read as the reverse complement.
CAGACGAATTATTACGTTTCATGCGCGATGAAATTACATTGCCTGCCTATTCAATTGTTTTGACTTTTGATGATGGTCTATTATCGACACGTGAATATGCATATCCGGTGCTCAAAGAAAATGGCTTTAAAGCTACGCAGTTTTTAATTACGTACCGTAATGAAAATTCGAAAGATGAACAATTATTTAATTATCATGATTTACAGTCACTTTCACGTCAAGATATGGCAAATATGCAAGACGTCTTTACGTATGGATCACACACGTACAATTTACACGACTTGGTAGGGAATAAAGGCAAAATGCTTCTAATCCCATATCATGAGGTTGTTGAGGATTTAAAGCGTAGTGTAACAATGATTCCAAAGGCAAATGCTTTTGCTTATCCGTTTGGGCAATATAATGCTAACATCATTAATGCGGTAAAGGAAGTGGGATTCACAATGGCGTTTTCAACGGCGCTTGGCTATAATAAACCGTACGATGATGTGTATCAAATTAAACGCTTGTCCAGTAATCAAAAAACAACATTTGAACAATTCCAAAAGATGGTTCTACCATATGCGCAGTAAAATACTTACCCGATCAATTAATTGATCGGGTTTTTCTATGTTAAAAAGCCTCCTCACCAACTTTTGGTGAGGAGCCTTAACATTAGTGGTTACCAACTATATGGTGTTTAACTACTTCATATGCTTGGCAAACATTTTTAAATTGATCTTTTTCTTTGGCAATCATATCTGAAGCAATCGAAAATAAAAGATTTTCTTCATTATGATCCTCCATTTTATTCATTAAAGCAGCTTCCATTTTCGCTACGTATGAGATGATTTGATTATTCATATATATTCTCCTAAAAAAAAGATGTATTTGTTTTGGTTACGAAGCTATCTTACATCTATATATAGATAAAATCCAGCAATTCTGTACTAGTCAAAATGGACTTTTTTATGAATGTGACGCAAAAATGAACTTGTTAATAAAGCGCTAATTGAAAGCGTTTTTATCTAAAATAACTGAAAAATCGTGCAATGAAGAAGGTTTCTCAACTGTATTTATAAAGTAGTACAGTTTGCTTAATTTGAGGTGTTGCTATAATACAGTTTTCTATGACGGAACCTAATATTAGGAAATTTCATATACTTAATGAGTATAAAGATATTTGTAAAGTTAGGGGGGACTTTCATGCCAGTAATTACAGGACAGCAATATATTGACCGTATTGACGCTTTACAATCGTATATTTATATTGATGGGAAAGTTGTCACAGGGAAAGTTTCGGAACATCCAGCGTTTAAGGGAGTGATGCAGAGTCAAGCAAGGCTTTTTGATTTACAAAATGAAAACGAATTGCTTGAGAAGATGACATATGTGTCACCGACAAGCAATAAGCGCGTAGGTATGTCTTACCTTCAAGTGATGACAGTAGAGGATCTTGTGAAAAGACGTAATGCAGCACGGGAATGGGCATTATCCACTCATGGCTTAATGGGTAGAAGTCCTGATTACATGAATACGACACTAATGGCACTAGCATCAGCGGCTGATTTTTTAAAAGATAAGCCAAATTGTTTTCCTAATCATTTATTGAATTTTTATGAGTATGCACGAGAGAATGATTTGACAATGACACATACATTTATAGAGCCACAAGTGAATCGCAACCGATTTTACTTTGAGGATGAAGAAGAGACAATTGCTGCTAAAATTGTAGATAATACAAGCGAAGGATTAGTAATTAAAGGTGCAAGACTTTTAGCGACGCAGGGAGGAATTACAGATGAACTCCTTGTGTTATCAACGAATGGCTATGATGAAGGAAAAGGCTTTGGTTTCTCGATACCAAGTAATACGAAAGGTTTAAAGTTTTTATGTAGACAATCATTTGTTGGAGGGGAATCAGTTTTTGACCATCCATTAAGTAGTCGTTTCGAGGAAATGGATGCAATCGTTGTATTTGATAATGTTGTTGTACCGTGGGAACGCGTTTTTTATTATGGGAATGTGGAAGTTGCCAATAGCTTTATGAACGTAAGTGGATTTCAAACATATGGTTTGCACCAAGTTCTTTCACGTCAAATTGCCAAAACAGAATTTGTCTTAGGTGTTGTACAGTCAATTGTTAATACAATCAGTATCGGCGACTACCAACATGTGCAGCAAAAAGTTGTTGATATTATTGTGACACTAGAAACGATGAAGGCTTTACTGTTAAAGTCTGAGATTGAGGCAAAAAAAGATGCTTTTGGCTTTATCAGGCCTGATCATCCGACATTACTTGCAGCTATTCAGATTTTCCCTAAGGTATATCCGACTTTTACAGACATTATCCAGTTACTTGGGGCAAGTGGATTAATGTCTATCCCAAGTGAAAAAGCATTCACAGCAGATGACGGTGACCTTGAGCATTATTTACAGTCGTCTCAGGGTGGCGGAGAGGAGCGCGTCAAAAAATTCCGCTTAGCTTGGGATTTAACGATGAGTAGCTTTGGTACTAGACAAACACTGTATGAGCGCTTTTTCTTTGGTGACCCAGTTCGTTTAGCAACTGTACTTTATAAAACTTATAATAGTGAAGATTTAGTTAATAGAGTAGACAGCTTTTTAAAAAATAATCATTAATGTTGAGGAAGTAACTGTTTATAACTAGTTAAAACAGTTACTTCGTTTTGAGTGGGAAAATATTAGTTCCATAAGAAATGTTAGAATCCTTATAGAAAAGTCAGTACATCATCAAAAGTAACAATCCCGAGAAGTTCGTAGTTCTCTGTTACAACAGGGACTGCTAAAAGACCATATTTGCGTATGATTTGAGTTACCTCAGATTGATTTGTGTTGGCAGACACTGAAATGATTCCAGAGTTCATAATTTCATCCATTCGACACGTTGGAGGGGAAATGATTAGCTCTCGTAATGAAACGACACCAAGTAATTGTTTATTAGTATCTGTAACATATAAGTAATAAAAAGTTTCTGCATCTACTTCACTATGCTTTAGGCGTTCAAACACATCAATTACTAAGTCATCTTTTGTAACTATTACCACTTCTGTTGTCATCAAGGCACCTACTGATCCTTTTTCGTATTTAAGTAATTGCTTAATATCATCAGCTTCATCTTTTTCCATGCGCTCTAAATAAAAATCAGCTTCTTTATACGATAGTAGTCCAAAAAAATCTGTGGCGTCATCTGGAGGTAATTCATTTAACATCTCCACTGCAAACGGACGTTCAAGCTCCATAATACATTTTTTTTGCAAGGCAGGTTCTAGCTCACTAAAAATTTCTCCAAATTCACAAGGTGTTAAAAAAGAATAAATGGTGAAGCGTCTTTCCTCGCTGAGTTCGGTAAAAAATGTTGCTTGATCCATAGGGTGCAAATCTAGGAAATCCATTCGAAAAGAATCTTTTTTTCCCGACTTTAAAGATTGCAACATATAGTATGTGTACTCTTCTTTATATTTATATTGATTTAGTCTAATCATTAGTGATGCTCCTTTCTATTACAAATCCTCAATTTCGACACTCAGAACGTGATCAATCTTTTTGACATAATAATAAATTTCCGTCGTATATTGGTCTTCTGGTACAGAAAGAACTAAGTCAATTAATTGGTGATCGTTATCGATATCTTTGAGCTTGAAATGCCGAATTTTATACTCGTATTTTTTGGATGCTCCATTTTGCCCTCTATACTTAATCATTTTAATTAAGTCTGTCATACGATAATTCGATTCCACGATAATCTTTAATGAGATTTCCTGACGGTTGAGTGTTGATAGACCTAATGTTTTGATGAGAAATGGCACAATGTTGACTGCCCCCATCAAGAGGATGACAGCGCATGTTGCTTCTAGATAAAACCCCGCCCCGATAGTAATTCCGAGTGCAGAAGCTGACCAGATTAGCGCAGCGGAAGTAAGACCAGAAATAACCTCGTTGCTTCTTCGTAAAATAACCCCGGCACCAATGAAACCAACTCCACTTACAATCTGCGCAGCAAGTCGCATCGGATCCATATTCGGATGATTTGCACCTCCGAATTTTCCGAATGCTTCTATGGAGACAATTGTTAATAAACAGCTAGCAATACAAATGACCATACTAGGTCTCATGCCAAGTTGTTTTTGTTTAATCTGTCTGTCAATCCCTATCAATAATCCGAATAGTAAAGCTAGGCTTAACTTGATTATCATTTCTATTGTCATCGTCATCGTAAAACACCTCTTCATTTCTTCACTTCTTTTTGTAGAATGCCTAAAATTAAAAATAATATAAAAAAGCTCCCGTAAAAAAGGGAGCTTCTTGCTTAAAATGTATCTTGTTCGGCGTACACATCAAATAAACCTATCTTGATAAACTCCAATTTACAGAAGATTCATAACTGGATTTTTGAAGAAAGGGACATATGCGGACTGAACGCAAAAACGCTGCCTTTTGCCATATTCGAATTATTTAAAAATATAAAATTCCATATCGAATAACTATCCATCACATGTTCCCCCTTTGTAGTTAAATAAAATAAAAACCCCTCTAACGATTTAGAGGGGAGAAGCGCACGAAAAAAACAAAAAGCATTTTCGATTCCCCTAACTCGAGTTTTAGCACTATACACCGTAAAGAAATGAAATCATTTCTTAGCCACCTTATGAAAAGCCTTAATTCGGCAATTCCTGTTCTACCCATGGGCATCTTTCGATATTTCTGGGCAGTGGCCTATGTTTGCATAGGAGCCTCACCTAATGAGGATTTATTGTTTTCAGGTGAATTGTACTCTGAATAATTTTGGTTGTCAACATTTGTTTCAAGAGTAAAAATCTTAAAAGGTATCAGGGAATAGTGTATTTACGGCTCATCATCATAACGGTTCCGTCTTGGGGACCTAAGAGCACTTGGAGGAAAATGATATTAGGCACGAAGGAGTATCACAGGACTTAATGCCTTTAACACCCGTTTCAATCAACTTTTTACTCCCGAACTTTTGATGACAAGCCTTATTTTAATGCTTACAAAGATATGTATTTTTACTTCGAATTAAATTTTTGAGTAGAAGTTTTTCGGAATAATAAATAATAAATTTGTGCTTTATGATAATCAATAGCTTCTGTAATAGTTGTTAAGTCCTTTTCATGATACAAATGTTTTTTTGTATTTAAATTGCTGAACAAAAAATCGAAAGAGAATCAATACAACAGGTTTTTTGTGCGAAAGCGAAGTGCTAACGTAGCGGCAGCAACAGGTTTTTTTGTGCGAAAGCGAAGCGACAGCAACAGGTTTTTTTGTGCGAAAGCGAAGCGACAGCAACAGGGAATTGTTTGTGCGAAAGCGAAGTGCTGACGTAGCGGCAGCAACAAAAAATGTTTTCTGTGCGAAAGCGAAGTGCTAACGTAG